>JASFLR010000307.1:0-4903 GCA_050117995.1 Anaerolineae bacterium | reverse complement strand
AGGAAGGAGCGCCGCGGTAGCTGAGGCCAGGTAGGGATGTCTGTGGTAGACAAGGCCACCTGGCACGCTGCCTCGGGGTCAATATGGGGCAGGCTTCCTGCTGCCAGCGAGCGCAGTTCCGGCTTGAACTCGGTCATCCCTCTACCATCCGCCGCAGATTCTTCCTGAAGGGAGGATAGGCAATGCCATTCTCGGTTACGATGCCGGTGACATAGCGGTGTGGAGTCACGTCGAAAGCCACGTTGAGTACCTGCACGCCATCGGGCGCGATCTGGCACTCGCGCACGTGCGTCACCTCCCGGGCATCTCGTTCCTCGATGGGAATGGCGTCGCCTTCGGGTACCGACAGGTCGATCGTCGAGGTAGGGACTACGGCATAGAATGGGATTCCATTCTCTTTGGCTAGCACGGCGAGTTTGTAGGTGCCGATCTTGTTGGCGACATCGCCGTTGGCAGCCGTTCGATCCGAGCCCACGATCACGATGTCAACCTTTCCCGTTCTCATCAGGTGACCGGCGACATTGTCGGCGATCAGCGTCATGGGAATCCCTTCGTTCATCAGCTCCCAAGCGGTAAGCCGGGCACCCTGCAGTCGCGGGCGCGTCTCGTCTACCCAAACGTGGATCTGCTTGCCTTGCTCGTGAGCCGCGCGCACCACTGCCAGCGCCGTACCATAGTCCACCGTTGCCAGCGCCCCGGCATTGCAGTGAGTCAGGATGTTGAACCCGTCTTCGACGACAGAAGCACCGTGAGCGCCCATCCGCCGGTTGATCTCGACGTCCTCGTCGGCAAGTCGTTGTGCCTCGCCGATGAGTTCCTCGGTGATTGCTTCCACTTTGGACTGGGCAGAGTCATGAGCTGCTCGCAGGATCCGTGCCGTCGCCCAGAAGAGATTCACTGCTGTGGGGCGCGTGGCCTGGATCACCTCTGCGGCAGCCTCCAGGTCGTTCAGCAGTCCCTCGCGGTTGGTCGCTTGGCTCTGCTGAGCCGCCAGTGCCATCCCGAATGCTGCTGCCGCGCCGATTGCTGGCGCGCCGCGGATGTACATCTCTTTGATGGACCGGGCCACGTCACGGTAGTCATTGAATTCAACCACCACGTACTCCAGTGGGAGCTTGCGCTGGTCGATCATTTTTACTGTGCCTTTGGGATCCCATTCAATGGTTCTCATGGCATAGCTCCTATACACACAAAAAAGCTCTCCCGATGAGAGCCTTCTAGAGAGTACAGTCTCTCATCTTTCAGGCCGCACCTGACAGACGTTCCGCGCCAGCGTGCCTGCCGGAGTTGGCACCGTGTCAACTGCTGCAACCTCTCGCAGTCAACTGGTTGCCGGGGCTTCATCGGGCCGGTCCCTCCACCCCTCTGGATGAGTGTCCAGTTGTAACCACCGCAATGGTAGCACACACGGATCCATTTGTCAAAAAGCCGGCGGTTATTGGGGATGCGGGGCGCCTAGCTGGCTGGCGCTGCCCGCGGCTTCCACATCAACATGAGAACGGCGGCGATCAACGCCATAGCCGCGCCGAACAGGAACGGTGCGGAGGGGCCAAAGCCGTCCCAGGACCCGACGCCTTGCCACAAAAGGCCGGCTATCAGTGATGCGGGAAAGTCCAGCAGGCCCAGAGTGGCGTTGTACGTTCCATAGGCGGTGCCCCGCAGTTCGACCGGCACGAGATCGGCTACGAACGCCTTGGCTGTGCCGTAGGCCAGGCCGTAGTAGACGCCATACAGGGCGTACAGCGCCCATACTTGCCAGCCGCTTCCTGCAAGGGCAAACCCTAGGTAGATAAGCGCATAGGCGAGCCACCCGCCGATGATGATCTTGCGACGTCCCACCCGGTCCGATAGCGACCCCGCAGGGGTGGACACCAGCGTGTACACGAGATTAAAGGTGACCAGCATTCCCAGGATGCCTACCACGCTGAGGCCTCGTTCCTGGGCCCGCAGCACCAGGAATGCGTCCGACGAGTTGCCCAGATCGAAGAGGCCGACGATCACGATGAAGATCAGAAACGGCTTGCCCAGTCCTTTGAAGGTGATGGCTGGCCTGGAGCGCTTGTCGGCGATCGACACGTCTTGTGCGCCAAGGGCGAGCGAGAGCACCGCCAATGCCGCCGGCACCAGGCTGGCGAGCACCACGATCTGGAATGTGCTCTTTCCAAGGTCTTTCGAGGCAGACTGGGTCGCCCACACAATTCCCAGGGCGATGAGCAGCCCCAAGACGGCCCCTCCGGTGTCGGCTGCCCTGTGGAAGCCGAAGGCCAGCCCTCGCTGGTTCTCGTCGATGCTGTCTGCTACCAGAGCGTCCCGGGGAGCTGTGCGGATACCCTTGCCCACGCGGTCGGCCCATCGGACGCCCAACACCGCTGCCCAGCTATTGGCGAAATAGAAGAATGGCTTGGACAGCGCTGATAAGCCATACCCCGCTACGGCTATCCACTTTCGGCTGTGTAGCCTATCGGACATCCATCCGGAAAAGACTTTGAGCAGGCTCGCGGTGGCTTCGGCAATACCCTCAATCAGGCCGATGACGCCTGTTCCCACGCCCAGGACGTTGTACAGAAAAAGGGGCAGGATGTTGATAACCATCTCGCTGGAGATGTCCATGAAAAAGCTGGTCAGGCTCACTGCCCATACGTTTCGCGGTAGCGAGCGCCACCCCTGTGTTGGCTCGGTCGAATTTGATTGCTTCAACTCGGCTCCTTCCCGGCGTTTGTGTACGCTCTGACGTGCCTGCCCTCGCCTGCTGCGCTTTTCACGGCAGCCATTATAGCGCCCAGCGCGAGGACCGGCAAATCAGGGCATTGCGCTATCGAGAATAGGAGAAAAGGGCGGGTTGACAAGTAGCGGTATTGCGGCGATAATATGCCCATGAAATTTCGCTCTGTGATTCTGCAATCGATGCTCCTGATCATCGTTCTGGGCGCTGGATCCATCTTGGCTGGTTGTGCCAATGCTCCTCCGACGCCGGCCCCGATCGAGCCTGCCGCTACGTCTGTCGGCATGGGCGCGGAGGTTTCTCCGAGTACTGAAGATCCTTCCACCGTTACTTTGCCAACGTCCACGCCAACCCAGATGCCTTCTCCATCGCCGACGAGCACCAGCACACCCCTTCCCACCTTGCCGCCCACACCCAGCCCCACACCCGAGCCGAGCGCCCAGCTCGAGTCAGCAGCGCGCCACAAGTTCAATGGCGACTATGACCAGGCCATTATCGACTACCAGGGCGTGCTGGACGATGATCCCACTGACGAGCAGGCCCGGCAGGCCCGTTACCACCTGGCCGAGACCTACTCCCTGATGGAGGATCATGTTCAGGCCGCTGCTGCGTGGGAGGACTTTTCCGCGCAGTATCCCGATGATGCTCGACTTCCCCAGGCTACACTCATGGCTGCCCGTGCCTACCACGCCGCCAACGAGTGTGAAAGGGCCATCTCTCTCTACGAGACCTACCTGTCCAGCGAGAATGTTCTGGCTGACATGATCTACGAGTGGATTGGCGACTGCCGTGCCCAGGGGGCAGATTGGGAAGGAGCGGCAATCGCCTACCAGCAGGCCCTGGATACCACCCAGGACCGGGGTATGCAGGTCAGCCTGCGAGAAAAGATCGCGGGAATCCACCTTGCCCTTGCCGATTATGACTCGGCCCTGGTAGAGTATGCCGCCATCCTGGACGTGGCGCGCATCGCTTCCTATCGCGCCAAGATCGAGTACATGACGGCCCAGGCGCTCGCCGCCGCCGGTCGGACTAATGAGGCTTACGCCCAATATCAGCTCGTGATGGACGATTATCCAGATAGCGAGCATGCCTATCTGGCGCTTTTAGAACTGGTGGATGCTGGTGTGGAGGTCGACGACTTCCAGCGCGGGTTGGTAGATTACTATGCCGGCGCCGATTATCCTGACGTCTACGGCGCCGCGATCCGCGCCTTCGATCGGTTTCTGGCTTCGGAGCCAGCAGAGAATGCAGATGATGCCCTCTACTACAAGGCTGCGGCCCTGCGGGCTCTGAACCAGTATGAGATGGCGCTGGAGACTCTCGATGCCCTGATCGCCGGGTATCCCGAGAGTGGGCGGTTGGCGCGCGCCTGGCTGGACAAGGGAGCCACCCTTGCCGGGATGGGCGAAGTTGCTGAGGCTATCAAGGTCTATCAGGACCTCGCTGCCTTTTTCCCCGAGGACGACCTCGCACCCCAGGCCCTTAGGCGGGCTGCCAAGATCCGTGAAGATGAAGCGGCATATGATCTGGCTGCCGAGCTGTACCAGAATCTTCAGAGCAACTTCCCTGGTTTCGAGGATGCTGACGAAGCATTGTGGCGCTCTGGGCTGTCGCTGTACCGCTCCGGAGATCTGGCTAGGGCGGGCGCTGTCTGGCAAGATCTGGTCGACAAGTATCCCGATTCTCCCTACTATGCCAAAACACTCTACTGGTTGGGAAAGCTGGCTCCTGAGAGTGATGCGGCTGCGGATGCGGGGCATTGGGACATGCTGATTGCTCAGGAGCCCGGTAGCTACTATGCTCTCCGTGTGCAGCAGATTCGTGCCGGTGATTCGCTGACCGCCACCCGGCTGATCACGACCGCAGTCGAGCCGCCGGTGTGGGATGCTACGGAGGCCCAGACCGAGATCCTCGGCTGGCTGCGTAGCTGGACCACGGTGCCTGCGGAGGCGGCTACCCTGTCGCTCCCGGAAGCTGTCACGAGACGCCTAGACTTCCGGCGCGGAGAGGCCCTGCTGGCTGCAGGCCTGCGGCGCCAGGCACTGGCAGCCTTTGACAGCCTGCGCGAATCGGCCTGGCACAATCCGGTCAGGTTGGCTCAGTTGTCCCTATACTACCGTGATCAGGGGCTGTATGGGCTCGCCGCATGGACGGCCGCTCGCCTGGTGGGCGTGTGGCGCG
>JASFLR010000306.1:0-4911 GCA_050117995.1 Anaerolineae bacterium | reverse complement strand
GCGGGCTGAGAAGCTTGGACGGCTACATTAGGGAGGTCTCGCCGAACCCCGTCGCGTTTGGGCCCAGACGCAAAAAGGGCGAGGGAAGTGCGTCTCCCCCCGCCCCCAACGGCAGTCAGGCCCGGATTAGGTCGTGACGTCTGGCGGCACATCGGGCTCGCCAGCTTCGTCGTCCATGGCCTCTGCCGGGAGCACCTCGGCCCCAACAGCTTCCTCCTCTGTCGCGGACGCCGGCTCTGCCTGGTCGCATGGCTGCCTGCCAAAGCGGGTATGGAACACAGCGCCCAACCCGAGGCTGGTCAGCAGGATGACAAAGGGCCAGGCACAGCAGACCGGCTTGAGGATCCAGAGCAGCGCGGCTACGGGTACAGTTACCAGCAACCCCAGCAGGGTTGCAGCAAGAGGTTGTAGCCCGCCGGTCTTGAGCACGTTGCCGATCTTCTGCCCGATCAGTCGGGCCAGAGACACCCAACCGAGTACCATGCCTGCCATCAATGCCAGCGGCACCGGCAGCAACACCAGCACCGAGAGCAAGATCAGCAACAGGCCGATGGGGATCAGGATGACGGTGCTGATCAGCGCGGCAGCCACCAGCACGATCAGGATCAGCAGGACTGCGGCGATCGACTCGAGCACGGCAGCGATGAGAAAAGTCAACAGCCCCAGGGCAAAGCTCTGCACGGGCATCATCTCGATACACTCTGACACGCGCCGGGCGTGGCGGGGCCAGATAAAGACAACCAGCAGCCCCAGGGCAACGAGGACCAGGCTAAAGAAGCCGGCTGTAAAGAGCCTGCCCACAAAGCGTCCGAAGCCCTGTGCCGGTCTATCGACGCCGGCGCGAGCAACAGGGGGCATCTCCTGGATCCGCTCCCTGATGAGCGGCAAGTTGGGCAGGCGAATGTCACTCAGATCATCGCCACCCACACGCGCGCCCGCCGCCCGCTCCAACCTGCCTGATACAACCATCAGATCGCCGCCGATGACAGCGGTGTCGCGCAGGTCACCGTCACCAAACATGACCGACAGATCCCCGGTGACACGACCGGCGATATCGTGATTGCCGCTCATGACAAAGAGATCACCCTCGACTACGGCGCCCTGGTCGAGGGCAAGCTCACCACTGATAACCGCCAAGCTGCCTTCGATACGCCCGCGGACCTCGACGTCACCGTTGGTCACGAATACGTCGCCCTGGACCACGCTGCCGTCCGGGACGTTCAGGTCCCCGTCAAAGATACCCAGATCGCCGTCAAAGACCTCGCCCGGTTCGAGCAGGACATCCTCGTCGACAAAGATGCGGCCATCATCTACACTGATGCGGGGACCGTCAGCAAATGCCGCCTGCACAGGCAAGAGGAGCAGCAGCAGAAGCAGCATCCCCAGCCATAATCCTTTCCTCTTCATAAAACACCTCCTTGTTGCCCTGCCAGCTATCTGGCAGGTTACGACCAACTAGGCGAATCCGTTGTGGTGAGTGCCACCCGGTCGCTTTACGATTAGCCAGGCCCACACTCCCAGCAGGACCGCCAGACCGACACCGAGAACGAGCACCAGCGGTGCGCCATAGCGCAGCAGCAGGTCGCCCAGGAAGAGGCTCGCTCCCTTGCCCACCAGGCCCATGCCCGATGCTACCTGGGAAAGGGTTTGGGTGCCCTGCTGTATGCTGGGCGACGAGTCGAACCAGCGCCAGGCAGCGATCCCCAGGGCGATCACCAGCAGGGCTGCCACGGTCGCCCCGACGAGCGAGAGCGAGCTGGTCAACACAGCCACGCCGCCGAAGGCCTGGCGCTTCTTCTTTGACTTTTCGGCGAGCCTGCGCTCCACCCGGACGGCAAACCCCAACGGGGGGCCGACCGCAGGGGAACTCTCGAACAGGGCAGCTACCTGTACCATGGCCTGCCATTCGGCCCGGCAAGTGGCACAGGTCTTCATGTGCTGCTCAAGCTGTTGCTGGTCGCTGCTGTCGAGCAGACCGTCGAGCGCGAGCGACATCATGGCGGTCATTCTTTCGCTCTGCGCGCATTCTGCCAAAGGTTCCATTGTCTCCTCCACCATAGGGCGTCAAGCCGCCTGCATTTGCCGGGCCATCATGCGGCGCGCCCGGTGTAATCTGGACTTGATGGCACTGACCGTCGTTTTCATGGTCTGCGCAATCTCTTTGTAGGACATGCCGTGCCAATAGCGCAATATCACGGCTGCCCGGTATTCGGACGGCAGGGTGTCCAGTACCTGCCGTACCTTCTCGCGCTGTTCGTTCTTGCTCGCCACCTCGTCGGGACGGGGCGCTTCGCTCACCGTCCACATCGGCGGCAAGGGGCCATCGAGCGAGAGCTGAGGTGCCCGGCCTCTGCGCCGTAGCCGGTCGATGCAGTGATGCGAAGCGATGGACAGCAGCCAATTGACAAACTTGCGCTCAGGCTGATAGGTAGCCAGCTTGCTATAGGCGCGCAGGAAGGCCTCCTGGGCAGCGTCCTCCGCTTCAGCTGCGTTGCCCAACATGCGATAGGTCAGATTGTAAACCGGCCTCTCATAGGCCCGGACCAGATGCCCAAATGCAGCCTGGTCTCCCTGAAGAGCCTGTTCGAGCCAGGCTCGTTCCTCATCCATCCTCAGTCCTCCATGCACCATCCTATACGGATTATACTGCGAAAGGTTTCCAATCTGCAAGGCGCAGGTTTGACGATCCTGCGCAGGATAGGCGGGATCGCTCATGCTTCTGCAGTTTGCCCGGAAGCACAAGGCTGCTGCAGTGTCGCCTGACAGACACTAGACCACCAAGCTCGGAAACCCGTCTCGGGACGACAGGCAGCACCGGGAGCGCACAACGTCCCCGAGACGGAGACTTTGAGCGTCGCGGGAGACTCTATGCTGGACTTTGCTACAGCCTTGCTCGGACTCGGGGCAGGACTTGACAATCCAGGGCGAGCAGATAGGATCATAGATGGGAATGCAGTAGGTCGCCGCCGGTGAGCGGAGGTGGGTATGAAGAAAGAGCGCGTGCTGCTGCTTGGGCCCTCGGGGACGATGGGCTACGCGGCCTTCAAAGAGCTGTGGAAGCGACGGGACAGGTACGATATCATGATCCTGGCTCGCCCCTCTCAGAAGAACAGGAAGCTGTTCCGCCCGTACGAGGTGGAAGCCGGCATCGGGTCCAATCAGGGTGAGGTCACAGCCCAGGGCGACGGCTTCAAGATCGTGTGGGGGGATGCCACAAACTATGACGATGTGAAGGCAGCAGTCGATGGTGTGGATTGGGTACTGAACGCCATGGCCTTTATCTCGCCCCAGGCGGACTACTACCCGGACATTGCCAAGGCGGTGAACACCGATGCCATAGTCAACGTGGTCCGCGCCATCGAGGCCTACCCCGGTGGCCCCGAACATATCAAGCTGATCCACACGGCGACGGTGGCCCAGACCGGTGACAGGCTGGGCGACATACATTGGGGGCGGGTGGGCGACCCGCTCAAACCATCGATTTTTGATTACTATGCCGTGACAAAGATCGCCGGCGAGCGGGTGATCCTGGAGTCGGAACTCAAGCATTGGGCTTCTCTGCGGATGACATTCATCATGCCCACCGACTACAAGAGCTATATGAGCCTGCGGGACCCGATCATGTTGCACCAGCCGATCAATTCCTTCATGGAGAACCTCTCCGACCGGGATGCGGGCTATGGCCTGGTCAACTGCCTGGACATCCCCGAAGGCTCGGATTTCTGGCGGCGCACATACAACATGGGCGGTGGGCCCGGCATGCGTTGCACGGCCTACGAACACGCCAATAAGAGCTGCCAGTTGTTGGGGCTGTCGGGTATCGAGGCCTGCAGCGAGCGCAGATGGTTCGCCCTGCGAAACTTTCACATGCAATATTACGAGGACAGCCACCTACTGAACGAGTACCTGCAGCACTGGCGTGATGACCTCGATAGCTATTGGGAAGCTCTGCGCGCCAATATGCCCGTGGGCATGAAGGTACTGGGATTCCTTTGCCGCCTGCCCCTTGTCCGCAAGCAGGTGGAATCGGTCGCATACCAGACGTTGAAAAAGTCGGCAGAAGATCACCGCAACGGCACGGCCTATTGGTACAATCACCGCTGCGACATGCGCATTTCCGCGTTCTACAAGGATTACGAGACCTACGAGGGTATCCCTGATTGGGGAGACGACATGCCCCAGCTTGATCCCGAGCCGGAGTGGAAGCGCCTGGACCACGGCTATGACGAGTCGAAGGAACAGCTAGACCAGGCAGACCTGCAGGGCGCGGCCCGATTCAGGGGCGGTGTGTGCCTGTCGAACCAGTGGGATGGCGACATGTACGCGACGCTGGCGTGGAGGTGTTCCTTTGGTCACGAGTTCACCGGCAAGCCGTATACCATCCTGAAGGCAGGACATTGGTGCCCGGTGTGCGTGGCTCCCCCGTGGAATTTCGATGCTGTGGCCAAACACAACCGCTTCTTTGCCCAAGTGTGGACCCCGAACCACGACGAAGACGAGGACAACTTCTATCCCGAGGACTGTCTCCAGGACATCGCGGGGGCGGACAGGGACCAGTGATAGCCCGCCCCACCCGCCGCCTCAGCCGCACATGGATTTGCTTGCTCAGCAAGTAGCGAGACCTCAGTAGAGTCACGTGTAAGGTTTCCCCCACGCTACCTCAACGAATCTCAGCCAAAAAATGACCAACCCGTATCGATCGGGTGGTTTTCTCGTTAAGCACCTCGTTGGGCGTTGGCTATCATTGTGCCCGTATGCGGCAAGCGCCTAAAACGGTTGCCCAAGGGGATTCCTGGCGGCGCCGATTCACGAACGATGGAGAGTGCGAATGGCTCGAGGAAGCATAGCGATCGAGGCGGACAAGACCTCTGCAGCAAGAGGGAGATTCCTGCGCATACTGCTGGCCAGCGG
>JASFLR010000305.1:0-4919 GCA_050117995.1 Anaerolineae bacterium | reverse complement strand
GCCACTCTATCGGCCAGCGCATCGGCCTCCTCCAGATATTGGGTGGTGAGGAAAATGGTGATCCCCAGCTTCTGGTTCAAGCGCCGGACCTCCTTCCAAACGTCCCGCCTGCTTGCCGGATCCAGGCCGGTGGTCGGCTCATCCAGGAACAGGATTCGGGGTTCGTGAACGAGGGACAAGGCCAAATCAAGCCGGCGTCGCATGCCGCCCGAAAAGGTGCCGGTCCTGCGATCAGCGGCATCTTCGAGTTGCACAAGCGCGAGCAGCTCTCGCGCGCGCTGCTGAGCCTCCGCCCGGCTCGAACCAAAGAGCCGCGCCTGCAGCTCGAGCAATTCTGTCGCTTTCATCAGCGGATCGATGCCTATCTCCTGGAGCGCTACGCCGGTGATCCGGCGCACATCGTCGTCATAGTCAGCCACGTCGAACCCGCCAACCGCGGCCCGGCCGGACGTCGGCAGGACAAGCGTCGTCAGGATCTTGATCGTCGTGCTCTTCCCCGCGCCGTTCGGTCCCAGGAAGCCAAAGATACTGCCCCCCTTGACCTGGAAGGACACGTCATCGACGGCCCTGACGTCGCCGGGGTACCGCTTGACCAGATTCTCTACTTCGATTCCACGATCAGACATTGTACCTGACCCCCTTATGCTATGACCCCAGTATACACTATTGTCAAGTTTTTGTCAAGTTAATATCAGATTAACCAGCGGGACGGAGGAGGGCTGGGGCACGCTCTTCCTCTCGCCGATTGGACGAACCCAGCGACTTCTATTATACTGTGCTCCACGCAGAACGCAAGAACGGGAGTCTTGGCCGATGATTAGGAGCCGGTTGCGCCCATGACACGCAAGCTACGCTGGTATCAACTCATCACCCTCAACCTCTTCTGGTTTGGCACCAACCTGGCCACCGGCACCCTCACCCCACTGCTGCTGCCCTATCTGGTCGCCCTGTTCGTGCCGGTCGAGCAAAAGAATACCTACTTTTCCTACATCCGCGTCAGCAGCCTGGCGGTGGCCATGCTCGTGCAGCCAGCGGCCGGCATGCTGAGCGACCGCAGCACCAGTCCCATGGGCCGGCGCCGCCCCTACATGCTCGGCGGCATGGCGGCGACGGTGCTCTGCCTGGGCGCGATCGGCGCCTCCCCGCTCTTCATGGGATCCCCTTTGGCAGGCCCCTTCCCGGGCGTCCTCGTCGCCTATCTGGTGCTGTGGGCCGGCGTGATGCTCTTCCAGTTCTCAAACAACGTCGCCTCGGGCAGCGCCCTGGGGCTGATCCCTGACCTTGCCCCTGAAGATCAGCGCGGTGTGGCCTCCGGTGTGAAGGCGCTCATGGAGTTCCTGCCTGCCCTGGTCATAGCCATGGGCATCCTGGCCAGCGACTGGCTGGTCGAACAGGAGTGGGCGACCCTCTTTGCCCGCCTGTGGGGCGAGCTGCCAACCCAGGTGATGCTGATCGCAGCCGTTCTGGCCATCGGCTATGTGATCGCCACCCTGCTCACCGCCTTGACCGTCCGCGAAGACCCCATCACCGAAAAGCCGGATGGCAGCGTCCGCGAGCCCCTGCTGCGGCTGCTGGCCCTGACCGCCATCTTTGTGGCGACCAGCCAGGTAGCCGTCCGCCTGGTGGGATTCCTGAGCGACCTGCTGGAACGCCTGGGCGCAACTGACGCTGCCCGTGTGACCGTCGTCGGCCTGGCGGCGCTGGCGGCGATGGCCGGGGCGGTCTTTGTCGGTGTCTATCTTGGCGCCTGGGTGGGTATCGGCCGCGAGGCCCGCCACAGGAGGTCCTTCATCTGGTGGGTGGTGAATCGCCTGCTCTTTCTGGCTGGTGTGGGCTCGATCCAGAGCTTTGCCCTCTACTTTCTGGCCGACGTGACCGGCATCGCCAACCCGGCCGGCGCGACGGCTCAACTGCTGGTCGTGTCGGCCACCTTCCTGGTCATCGCCGTGCTGGCCGGCGGCTATGTGGCGGACCGCATCGGGCGCAAGCCTGTGGTGGCCCTGTCTTCGCTGGTGGCGACTGCAGGCACGCTGGTCATGTTGTTCTCACAAAGCGTGCTGCCGGTGCTGGCCGGCGCCGCGGTGCTGGGGATGGGCGCCGGCGCGTTCATGGCCAGCAACTGGGCGCTGGGCACCGACCTCGCGCCCCCGGACGAGGCGGGACGCTACCTGGGCATCGCCAACCTGGCAGGAGCCGGGGCGGGCATCGTCGGTGCAGGGATCGGCGGCCCGCTGGCCGACACCTTTAACGCCCTCCAGCCGGGACTTGGGTACAAGGTAATCTTTGCCCTGTACGGCGCCCTGTTCCTGATCTCCGCACTCGTCCTGCTCAAGGTCAAGACAGCGCCCAACGAAAACGCACTGCACTAGCTCGTGATCGCGACAAGTCCCACAAGATCGATGCTTCGAGCAGAACGCCAGCCAGTTTGCGCAGGAGCCCAAGGCTCGCGCGATTGCCATTGTCACGTACCCCCCTTCATGGTATACTCAAGGTGCAATGCCCCGGCCGACAAGCCCTGTGCGAGCGGCAGATCAAGGCCACCGACTGCGAGATCGACGCGCTGGTGTACGAGCTCTACGACCTGACCGACGAAGAGATCGCCATTGTGGAGGGGTGATGCCCTCTCATGAGCCAGAGAGTGCAGCATGAGTGACGAGCAACGCCATAACACACGCGCCAGAGGAGGCACGGGCCACGCCGATTACGCAGGTGGTGCAGGCGATGTGGAGCCCTCGTTCCCCTCTCCCGCCGGGAGAGGGGTTAGGGGTGAGGGCAAACGGCTCCCTGCTGAGCTGCTGGAACGCGCCCGAGCGCTGCGGCGAGACGCTACGGATGCCGAGCAACTCCTGTGGTCGCTGCTGCGAAATCGCCAGTTCTTGGGCCTAAGGTTCCGGCGGCAGCACCCGCTGAGGGGCTATGTTCTGGATTTCTACTGTCACGAGGCCAAGCTGGGCATAGAACTGGACGGCAGACAGCACGCCCAGCCTGAGCAAGCCGCTCGCGATGCCCAGCGAACACGGGATCTGCAGGAGCATGGGATCAGGGTGGTGCGCTTCTGGAACCACGAGGTGTTGAAGGAGACCAGGGCGGTCTTGGAAGCGATTATGAGTGCTGTGGAGGAGGGATGATACCCTCACCCTGCCCTCTCCCAGTGGGAGAGGGGCTTCGCGGCTGGTCTGCCGTCTCCCAGAGTGAAAAGCCTCTCCCAGGGTAGAGGGTTCGGCAAGATCGATGCTCTGGTCTACGAGCTATACGGCTTGACCGATGAAGAGATCGCATTGTGGAATATGCCACCACGTAGAGACGTCCCGGCGGGACGTCTGCGAAAACACTTCTGGTGACAGAGAACACGCACGGAGAGCACTATGACGGAACCATCGCAACGATACAACCTCGGTACCCTGGCTATGATCGCCATCGTGATCACCGTAGCCATCGCGCTCAGCGCCTGTAGCAGGGCAAGCACTGAGGTGTCCGCGCCGACGGAGGCAGCCGCGCTGCCGGGCGCCTCACCCACCGGCACCGCTCCGCCGCCCACGGAGGCTCCGCCAACCGATACCCCGCTCCCGCCGGCCGACACTCCTGTGCCGCCCACCGAGACCCCCGCGCCCACGGCCACCGGCACGCCCACCGCGACCGCTACCGAGCCGCCCACGGCGACGCCCACCCCCACGGCGCTGTCCGAGGCATTGAAGGAACGGATCCTCCAAACGTACGGTGTGATTACGCTGATCCAGCTCGACGCCGAGGGCACCAATGAAATCGCGGAAGGTCTGGTCTCCGGGGAGCTGGAGAGCTTTCAGGCGGGGATCATGCGCCTGGCCATGGCCACCATCATCGGGTCGGTGGAGGAGCTGATCCCCGAGCTCGATCCCCCTGCCGAGCTGGCGGCTGTGTGGGAGGATGCGCTGGAGGCCCACGAGGCGACAAAGGACGTGCTCCGCCGCTGGTTCAACGAGGAGATCGACTCGAAGGTGGTGCTGGAGGAGATGGAGTCGATTCTCGAGGATGCCGAGGAGGCCGCCCTGGACGCCGGGGAGGCGATCGAGGATGCGTGGGAGATCGCCGCGGAGGAACTCGGCGCCATGCGCGACGAGGTCCTGCAAGAGTTCGAAGAGTTGTTCAGCCCCACGCCGGCGCCGTAAGCGAGGTGCAGGCTGGAGAGGGAGGGCATGAGCCAAGACCGGAAAACCATGATGGCTGCAGCCCTGATAGCCGCCGGGGGCATCGCGATCGCCGCGGCGATCGGGCTCTTGATCCACTGGAACCTCGTTCCGCGCCTTGGCCCGGACTGGCAGCCGGCGCTGCTGGCCGTTCTGGGGGCAGTCGTGGTTGCTGTCGCCTTGATCCGTGGCGTCCTGGCCATCACCGGCATCAACGCGCGCCAGCTGATCGCGCCCAAGGCACCCTCCAGCACGCCCGGGGACGTCACTGGCGCCTTTAGCCAGGATGACAGCGTCGCTGCCGGGGCGGGAGGCGTGGCCGTTAGGAGCGAGATGTACAGCGGCTTCCAGGCGTGGGACGTGCATATCTTCTACAAGGCCCCCGAGCCTGCCGTGCCCCTGCCCGACTATATCCCCGCATCCCCGCCCGATCCCGGCAGGCTCCAAGATCCCGGCAAGCTGCCGCCCGGCTCCCGCGTGCCCTTCCAGCGCAACGGCTCTTTCACTGGCCGCGTGCAGCCGCTGCTCGATCTGGCCCGCGCCCGGCTCGACGACGACGCGCCGGCCACGGTGGTCACCCAGGTCACCGGCGGCATGGGCGGCGCCGGCAAGACCCAGCTTGCCGTAGAGTTCGCCTACCGCTACGGCCGCTTCTTCCGCGGCGTGCACTGGATCGAGGCCGCCCAACCGGGCCTCATCGGCGCCGAGATTTCCGAGTGCGGCCGGGCCATGGCCCTCGTCCGCTGGCCCAGGAAG
>JASFLR010000304.1:0-4942 GCA_050117995.1 Anaerolineae bacterium | reverse complement strand
ATGGGTTGTCGCCAAGGGCCAGGACGACCAGTCCATACAGTACCTTGACCAGTGCGGGGTGCTCCCGATTGCCGGCATAGTCGATCACGGCATTCCAGTCGCCGGAACGTATCGCGTCGGCGTAGCCAAAGGCGGCTTCCAGGTAGGTAGGCTCATCAAAGTCGATGGGCAGCCGCATCACAGCCCAGGCGCGGAGCAATACAGCCAGTAGCACGATGAAGATTAGAATGCCCCAGCGCCGCCTGTTCTTCAAGCTATCTATGCCTCCGGCAAGAACAGTGCGGGAGGTGCATTTGTCGTGGTCTGACGCGGGCAAACGGAAGCCCAGCGCGGTGGTGCAGCATCCTCATGACGGCCATCTCAGATCCCCCGCCGCTCCCGGATGAGTGCCTTGTAGTCCTCGAGCAGGTCGTCGTCCTGTTCGTCACCCCAGATCATGGGCACGCGATTGACGTGCATCCCCTTGCCCTCCCGGATGCTCACCGCCTGATTGAGTCCTACTTCGGTGCCATAGTAGATGATTGGCGGCCCAGGCAGTTGCATCTGCAAGGCGGCAGCACGGCGCAGCGCCTGCTTGTCCCCCCGGGCAAGAAACAGAAATCGGTCCATGTCGTGGTTGTCCAGGAAGGTCGGCTGCAGTATCCATTCTGGAAAGAAGCTGTGACGTCGCCTTAGCAGGCGCATCAGGTCCGTTTCAGACCACCTGCCCTGGGCAAAGGTCCGGCGCAGGGCCTCTGCAGTTTGAAAATCGAGCCAGCCATCCAGCCGCCCCGCATACTCTAACTGGACAGTGGGCGCGTCGACGACCTCGCCAAAGCAGAGGCAATCTGGCTTCTGGAGCTTGCACGCCCTCCAAAAATCGGTCCAGAAATCGGGGCCTGGGCCGTTGGCATGGTCCAACCGGTAGCCGTCCACGTCGAATTCGCGCAGCCAGTACCGGGCGGCGTCGAATAACCATTGGCGAGCAGCCGGGTTGGCAACGTTTACCTCGGGCATCGACCGGACACCAAAGTAGGTCCGGTAGCCGATGTCCGATTCGTCGAAGGTGAACCGCTCTCGGTAGGGGCTATCCGGATTCGATCGAGCATCGACAAAGACAGGATGCCTGTCAGACACATGATTGCAGACAAAGTCGAGTAGTAGGCGGATTCCCCGGGCATGCGCGCCATCTACGACGGCGCGCAGCGCCTCATCGCCCCCCAGCCGCGGCTCGACGTGGTAGAGATCGGTGGCATCGTAGCCGTGGTGCGTAGGACTGGGAAAGATGGGGCTTAGCCAAAGACAGTTGGCGCCCAGCTCGGCTATGTAGTCGAGCTTTTCAGCCAGGCCCCACAGTGTGCCGCCACAGTAGCCAAGTAGATCGCCGGTCTGCAGCCAGTCGCGTTCACCACCGGGGAAGAAGCGGTCCACGAAGACATGGTAGATGACCGCATCGCGCGCCCAGGATGGCGGACCGAACCGGTCCACACCGTAGGCGAAGGTGTGTACGCCTTTTCCGCCGGTCTCCCCCGCCTGCGGGGTGATGGACAAAGGAGGGAGGGGTTGGCCGTGAAAGAAGGCGTGGGCGGCTCGCTGAGCGGCGATATGCCTGTCCGGCCAGTCGGCAAAGACCTCGGGGCCGTCGCTTGCCCAGGCGCCGATGCGGTACCGGACCACCACGCCCTCTGGCTGGGCGGGCAGCGTTGCCTGCCAAACGGCCCCATAGCCCCACACCAGAGTGTCCCATACCACCCCTGTCTGTTCTAGCATCAATACCTGGCCGTTGCTGGCATCACCCCGCGAACCGGCCGGTACGCTGCCGTCGAGTGTGTAGTAGCAGGCCACCTGGTCAGCATCTAGGTCGGGACCCACACGAACTTTCAGAGTCACCGGCTGGTCGGGCTCGGGGTCGCGGGGTTCCAGGTCGTGTCCGTGCTGCAAACCAAGCCGGGCGACGCGATGGTGTACCAGCTTCAGCTCATCGGTTGCTAGTGTGCCAAAGATGAATTCTTCCATGTTGCCCCTTCAGAATCAGGTGCCAGGCACTTGTCGAGCACCTGGCACCTTGGATCACGAGATGATCGTGCAGTACTGGGAATCCGCCGCGGCCTAGCCTTTGACTCCACCTACCGTGAGGCCAGCCTCCAGATAGCGCTGGAGCCAGAGGAAGATGAGCACGATGGGGATGATGACGAATACAGCGCCAGCGGCGAATTGGCCCCAGGGAACGCTGACCTCGCCGGCCATCTGGAACATGCCGACCATTACCGTCTTCTTGGCGTCGGGCGCCGGGATGAGGATATTGGCCAGGAAGAATTCACCCCAGCCAGCCATAAAGCCAAAGAGGGCGGTTACGGCCAAGGCAGGCCGGGCCAGCGGCAGGGCAATGTGTATGAAGGATTGGACCGGCCCGCAGCCATCGATCATGCCCGCCTCCTCCAGGTCGATGGGGATGGTGTCAAAGTACCCTTTCAGGTTCCAGGTGACAAAGACCAGGGTGCCGGCCATGTAGGCGATGATGAGGCCCCAGGCCTTGCCAAATCCACCCAAGGCGCTCAAGATCTGAGCAATGGGCACTAGGGCCAGGATGCCAGGGAAGGCCTGGATGGCTAGAAAGACAATTAGCCCGGCTTGCCGTCCCCGGAATTTAAAGCGGGAGAAGGCAAAAGCCGCCGAAGTCCCAAGAAAGATGGCGGCAACGGCGGTTGATGTGGCAATGACCAGGCTATTCTTGATCCAGGTCAGGAAAGGTAGTTCGGTGAGCAGTATCCGGTAGTTCTCCCACGTCCACTCGGTGGGTACGAACATCCCCGCCAGGTTCAGCGTATACAGGCGGTCCCCTGCGCGTCCCGAGGCCAGGATGGCAAACCAAATCGGATACAGGGCAAAGAGGGTCATCAGAATCAGGATGGCATACATGAAGAACTTGGTCAGCCGGCTAGGTGCTCTGTTCATTCGTAGACTCCTTCCGTGATGCGCGTGACCCTTAGGCTGTACAGCGTAGCGGCAAAGAGGGCGATGAACAGGATAACGGCAAACGCGCCCATGAGTCCATAGGCCTGGGTCTGAAAGATCTGCTTGTAGGCATGCACCATCACGAACTCTGTGGCGCCGGGAATGCCCGCGCCCTTGACGGGCCCACCTTTGGTGATTCCCCAGACTACGGCGTCAATCTTGTAGGTGGTTAACGTGCTCAGGACGATGATGGGCAGGACGGTGGGGCGCAGCAGCGGCAAGGTGATATTCATCAACTGCTTCCACCAGCTTGCCCCATCTACCTCAGCCGCCTCATATAACTCCAAAGGGATCGACTGCAGACCACCCAGAATGGTGACCATGAAGAAGGGATAAGTGTACCACAGGTTGACCAGCACGACGATGAAAAAGGCCCAGATATCCTCGTTAAGGTATGTAGGGCCTTGGATGTCAAAGATCCTGAGAATCTGGTTGATGGTCCCTTGGCCCCGGAAGAAGAACTGCCAAACCAGCGACATCATGATGGCCACCGTCGACGCCGCCCAGGGGACGATCAGCACCACCCGGAAGAAGGTGACCCCTCGCAGGAACTTGTTGTTCAGAATGATGGCCATGGCCAGGCCGGTGACGAAAAAGAGGGGCATGCAAACCAGGACATAGAGGATGGTGCGCACGTTGACCATGATAAAGTTGCCTGATGCGAGTAGCGTGTCATACGCTTCGGGGACATTGATCAGCCAGCCGAGGAGTACGGTCAGGGCCAGCCCGCCCAGCCAGACCACCCAGCCGGGCACCGGGCGGGTGAGTCCCTTGGCCAGACGCCGGTTCAAGTACCAGGCGCCTAATAGGGGTAGCACCGTGATTACCACACGCAAAAGGGATGCAGGACCCGGCGCCTCGAACAGGCCGCCGATCAGATCAGTGTAGTTTTTATACCAAGGGTCCTTGATGCCAAAGGGCTCGGCGATGCCCCGCTGCTCCTGGCTCAGCCAGCAGGTGGGTTCTACGACGCGCCAGAGGGTATTGCTGCAATCCGGATTGGGGTGGAACTTGCCCCGGTCAGTCAGCGAGATGAAGACGTTGAAGATGAAGGGGTAGATGCTGAATACGAGGATGCCCAGTAGCGTGGGAAGGATAAAGGCTAGAATCGTCAGTGTCTTACGGCGCCCGGACCAACCGATCATACCGCACCTCCTTCGGTGAGAAAAAGCGGGGAGGAGCATTGCTCCTCCCCGCTCGAATCGGGTCTATTGCATGTCCGCGATGGCTTGCTCGATGGCAGCCTGCGCAGCGGTCAGGGCCTCTTCAGGCGTCTGAGCGCCGGTCCAGATGGCGGTGGTGGCGTCGCCCACCGGACCCCATTGGGCGCCGGCGTAGGGCGTGTTGGCCATGGGCACTCCCAGGTTCAGGGAGGCGCCAAAGCCCTTGAGGGTCGCCAGCGCCTGCACGGCTGCGTCCTGCAGAGCCGCGGTAGGGGCGGGGATGGTCTTGTTCGCCGCCGCGATCTTGGCCTGGACGGGACCGCTGGTGAAATACTTCATGATGTCGATGGCCAGGGCTTCGTTCCCCCGGTCCACAGCATTCTGGCTGAGCAAGAGGGCCTTGATGCCGACGAAGGGGCTGCCCATGGGAAGGATGCCATAATCGATGCCAGCGGCTTCGAGGTCGGCGATGGCCCAGGGGCCGGTCCACCAGGCACCTGCGTCGCCTTCGGTGATCATAGCCTTGCAGATGTCGTGGCTGGTCTCAGCCGGTGCGAACTGGCTGAACTCGACCATCCACTCGCCTGCCGCCAGCGCCTCGGGCGTGTCCAGGTAGGCATTGCCCTCGTCGTCCACGTACTCGGGCAAGCCAAAGCCAAAGTAGATGGGAGCCACGTGGTAGGCATCGGGGTTGCCCAGACCCTGGTTGCAGACCAGGTACTTGCCGGTGTCGTTGTAGAAGGCCTCGGCCTTGGCCAGCAGGTCGGCAAAGTCGGTCGGGTCGG
>JASFLR010000303.1:0-4950 GCA_050117995.1 Anaerolineae bacterium | reverse complement strand
GACAAGTGGTGATGCCCACCGGGCGTCTGATTGTCCCGCTCATCTGGCCTCTCCCTGCTGCATTGGGCCCATTATAGCCAAGGCAGGTAGTGTGTCAAAGGCGGGAGAAAGGGTGGTCAAGTTTATGCCTGGAGTGCGGGTTAGCTTGCTCAGGCAGCCTTGACCTCAAAGTAGAATCGCTGCTGGAAGCGGCGTAGCAAGCGCAGCACGGGAGCGGCAAAGAGGAGGAGTAGGACAAAGTTGCCGGCAGCCCTGAGCAAATCCCACCAGAAGGAGGTGAAGGCATAGAAGACGGCGTAGCGTTGCAGCGCACTCACCAGGTCCAGCCCTGGTTCCCAATAGATCTCCGATTGACCGGCAGCAAAGACGTAGGGCCAGAACCAGAGGTTCATGAGTATGCCGAAGGTGAATCCCAGGAGGAGACCCCAGACAGCCAGCATGACGGCCTCGGCCCGCGGGTGGCGTTTCAGGCGGGGGAGGCAGCCGGACAGTAGGCCCACCCATCCGGCAGAGAACATCTGGTAGGGAAGCCAGGGGCCCACTCCAAAACCCAGAAAGGCCGAAACAGCCAGGGAAAAGACCCCCAGCAGGAATCCAAAGGTAGGGCCGTAGGCATAGCCGCACACGATGGGTAGCAGGAAAATGAGGGTGAAGCCTGCCGGTCCGGGCACGCCGCGCAGCACGGCGTTGGCTGCGGTCAGGATCCCTAACACAGCAATGAGCTTGGCGTTCATCATGCCGCTTGCCAGACTGCTGAGCACTGCCCCCAGGCAGAGAACGACCAGCACCACAAAAAGCAGGGGCGCATCCTGCGCGTGGGCCATGGCGTTAAATTGGCCGGTACGCTGGGGCAGTAGGAATGGATAGAAGAAGGAGCCCAAGCCGATGAGGCTGGCGACGACGAGGATGCCAGCGTTCAGGGTACGCTGCAGTGAAAAGCGCTCGAGTGTGTGGGACAGGCGACCCTTTGACTCCCTCATGTCCATGACTCTGCCAGCTGGTGATTATGCATGGGCCGGCTCGCCGCTGGCATACAGGTCCAGAGCGTCTTCCACAGTCAGCAGGGCAGGGTTGCGGAAGAGCTTGTTGATCTGGGAGGCGAATACGAGCGACTCGCTCATGACCTGGCGCGCAGGTCCATCCACGATCACCTGCCCATCGCCCAGGAGGATGACGCGGTCGGCGCAGTTGGCGACCAGCTCCACATCGTGCGTGGCCATGATGATGGTTCGCCCCCGGGCCCTTTCGCGCTGCAAAAAAGCCACCAGCGCGGCCTTTTGCTGGTAGTCCAGGCCTCGGGTGGGCTCATCGAGCAGGAGGACCTGGGGCTCGGCGACCAAGATCGAGGCCAAGGCGACCCGCTGGCGCTCACCTACGCTCAGGTCCCGTGGATAATGGTTGGCGTGCTCGCTCAACCCAAGAGTATCCAGCAGGGCGTTGTGATCGCCAGCCGGCAGGCCATGACCGCGCTGCGTAAAGTCGAGTTCCTGGCTGACGGTATCGTTGAACAGTAGGGCATTGGGATTCTGTGGCACATAGCCGACGTACTTGATAATCTCCTCGACAGATGCCTGGCGCGTGTCCATTGCTATACCGGAAGCGGGTGACATGATCTGTACCTGGCCCTGGTCCGGCCTGAGCAGCCCTACCAGCTGCTTGAGCAATGTGGTCTTGCCGGCCCCGTTGCGGCCCATCAGCGCCACGAATTCACCCTGGCGGACATCCAGGGAAAGATCGTGCAGGGCCGGGTGGCCGTTGTAAGAAAACCCAAGTTCCTTCACCGAGATAGATAGTGGCGGGTGGGGATTGGTGTCCGGCGAGGCTGGCGCTCGATCGGCAGCTCCTTTCGCTGGTGGCTGACGATGTGAAGCCTTGCGGGCAAACCGCCGTCCCTCCTTGATGGTCAGGGGAATAGGCGACCAGCCAAGAGCTTTGGCTAAGGTGATCAAGGGTGGAGTCAGCTCTACCCGATCCAGGACCTTGCGCGGTTCGTCGAGGATGGGCGGCTGCCCGTTGCCGGAGAGGTAGAGGATGCGGTCCACGTACTGCACGACCCGTTCCAGCCGGTGCTCGGAGAGGATGATGGTCAGCCCAAGGTCCTGGTTCAGTTTTACCAGTGTGTCGAGCACCTCTTCGGCAGCCTGCGGATCAAGCTGGGAAGTGGGTTCGTCCAGCACCAGCACGCGGGGCTGGAGGGTCATCACGGCGGCAATAGCAACTCGCTGGCGCTCGCCACCCGACAAGGTGCTGACCGAGCGATGGCGCAAATGGGCGATGTTGATCTGGTCCAGCGCCTCTTCGACCCGCTTGCGCATGACGATGGGGGAGAGACCCTGATTCTCCAGAGCAAAGGCCAGCTCATCCTCGACTCGATCCACCACAAACTGGGCCTCGGGGTCTTGCAGCACAAACCCCACTATGTCGGCCATGCCCCTGGGACCGAGCGCCACCGGATCGCGGCCGTCGACGCGTATCGTGCCGGAAAGGGTCCCCCCGTAAAAGTGGGGCACCAGTCCGTTCAGGCAACGGAGCAGGGTGGATTTGCCGGCGCCCGATGGGCCCATGACCAGCAGGAACTCACCTTCGACGACGTCAAGGGAGAGGTCCTGAAGGATGGTGGCTTCTGTGCCGGGGTAGCTATAGGTCAGATGACTGAACTCGATCATGCAACTTGCTCCGTATCCCTTGCGGGTCGATCAAGGCCTGGGGCCACGATGGTGGGCGCGATCAGCAGTAATAGTGCTATGCCCACCAGCGGCTGAAAGGAGGGCAGTAGCGGGTTGGGCGGATAAGGACTGTACACGAGTGTCATGGGTGCCGCCAGCCTGGTGGTGATGACGATAGCCAAAGAGATGGCGCTGGTGAGGACGATGGCTGTGTCGCGGGCGTGCCACGCCGGGCGGCGATAGCGCGTGCGCCGCACCTGGCGGCCACTTGAGGCAAAGAGTCCCAGGAGGCCGATCACGCCGATGGCAACCAGAAGCCAGGCCCAGAACCGCCCTTGCTGGTAGAACGCAAGGAGAGACAGCCCTACCAGGATGCCGACGAGGGCAGCCAGCAGGCCTAACTGGCTGAGCAGTGCCCTGCGACGCGAGGGCAAGCTCACGGCACTGCCAAAGCCCCTGGCCTCCATGGTCTCGGCCAGTTGGATAGAACGCTCAAGGCTATTGGCCAGCAGGGGGAGCACAAGGGGCAACAGGTCACGCAAGCCACGGAACCGGTGCCCGCGGATGCGCTGCGCCTGGCGGATCTCACGGGCGCTGAGGACCATCTGCGGTACGAAGGTGATGGCGATGGAAATGACGACGCCAGCCTGGAAGAGGAAGGACGGTGTAGCGCGTAACAACTGGTAGTGATCCACAACCGCGTTGAAAGCAGCAAAGACGACGAGAATGGTGAGCAGGGCCAGGCCGCTCACGGCCCCGGCGATGATGGCTTCCAGGGTGATTGATCCGCCGACAATGGGCCAGTTCTCCGGAATGCGGAATAGCACGATCTGGCCTATATGTATGGAGAGGGCGTTGAAGGGGATGGCCAGGGCAAAGAGAAAGGCGCCGAGTTTGACGAAACTGCCCCAACTGCTGCCCATGGGCGCAGTACGGCCGAGCGTGGAGTAGAGGATCCAGGCGACGCCCAACAGCAGAATCAGGTAGAGTGGGTTCCGGATGGTGAATGCGGATACTGCTGCCGCGATCAGCCAAGCAACCCAGGCCCAGGTGTGGAGCATATCAGACACCTCTCCGGCTCCGAACCCACAGAGCGACCAACCCCAAGCCAATCACCATAAGGCCAAAGGGCCAGTAGCTGGTCAGCGGCTGTGCCGCGGTGGGTGCAGGCGTCTGGATGGGAGCTGGGGTCCTGGGCGCAGCTGTAGCTGTGGGAAGCAGCGTAGGTGTCGGCTCGGGTGGCTGTGGCGAGGCAGGCAAGGTTGAGATGGCGGTCGGAATTGCGGTTGGCGGCTCGGCGGTGGCAGTGGGCTCGGCGGTCGGCGAGGGACAGATCGATTCGAAGGTGCCGCTAAAAGCTGGCGGCGTGGTGCCATCGCCCCAAACCCAGGCTTCGATCGAGCCGTGCTGCACCTTGCGCAGGACCGCGCCGAGAGCAGAGTAGGTCCACTGATCGCTGCCGGGCTCGCGATAGAAGTAGTTCCAGTAGGCGCAGTCGCCGCCGCCCATGCACTGGCAGAAGCAGTGCTCGGTCGGATAGAGGCAGCCCTCTGTCTCGATCTGGCAGACGCTGATGCCCAGCCCGCTGGAGACGTCGACGACCGTATCAAAGCCGGAATAGGCGAGCAAGAGGTCAGCTCCGGTGATCTCCTCGTCGAAGGTGATGCAGCGGGTCTCGACCCGCTCGTCGGCAAACTGGACGACAAGGCCAGCCCGGCTGGGTTCGTCGGCAAAAGCTGCGCCGGGCAAGCTCAACGCCGCCAGCAGGAAGAAAAGTGGCCCCAACCACCCTGGTATTCTGTGCACCTATACCTCAGCTCCATGACTTGAATCTCTCGCGCTCGATGCGCGAGGCCTTCACCTGCGCGCCGGTCCCATCGCTGCGGGGCCGGCGCGCGGGGAGAATCCCTACTTTTTGCGATTCAACAGATAGCCGCCGCCGGCTAGGGCCAATCCGCCAAGCAGCAGGGACAATGCTGGCGCGACCGCCGCTCCACCGGTCTCAGGTACTGTGGTGGGCGTTGGCTCGCCGACATCCATGGTGGCAAAGGGGAAAGCCTTGCCAGCCAGAGCGGGCAGGGCCTGTACGGTGGCCAATAGGTTATCATCGGGCATGGCTGCCTGCCAGGCAAAAGCGCCGCTCGCGTTTTGCAGGGACTCTAGGGCAGCGATGGGCGTGGCACCGTCCTCTGTGGTCCAGTCCGCGCCGGCTGGATCTTGGCCTGCCGCAATGATGGCCTGGATGGTGACGGCCGTCGAATTGGCGTCGGTGTCGGTGCCAAAG
>JASFLR010000302.1:0-4954 GCA_050117995.1 Anaerolineae bacterium | reverse complement strand
TGACCCGCCAAGCAGGCACAGGACTGCTTCGCGCCGTGGCCCACGGCCCATCCTGACCCGTGGTCAGGCCACTACGTCGAGATGGCCCGGCAGGACGCCGGGGCCGCCTCGTCGCCGATGCCGGCAAGCGGGATTGGGACGAATTGACCGCCCAGTATGGGGCCATGCTCATGGAGGGCCTGGGCGTGATGGGCTGTAAGCGAAGCGGCCGGGGCCAAGCATGTCAACGTCCTGCAGCACCTGATGGGTTTCGTCAAGAACCACCTGACCAGCGAAGACAAGGCCTACCGAAGGTAGGTTAGAGCTTCTGGGTCTCATCGAGCATTACCGGCAGGGGCTGGTGCCACTGATCGTGCCCTTGACGCCGCTCAAGCATCACCTGAACCGCTATCCGGTGCCCGAGTGGGTGCCTGTGCCCAGCGCAGCGTTGGGTACACCAGCAGGTGTACCTGCATCCGTACCCCAAGGAGCTGATGCTGCGCAATCACGTCTAGCTCCAATCCTTGTGGAGTTCTGAGCGTGATGAGAGACTTGCCGACTAGCTGCCCACTCTTCTCAAGTGGTGCCACAAGAGTCGCCAGTACTGTGTTTTTGCTCAAAGGGCGAGGTGGTGATAGAATGTCAATTGGTTCCGCAAAGCATCCTGTCCCAAGATATCATGGGGCATCTCTGGAATGCGCAAGCGAAGAGTGCTTCTACAGACATGCTCTTCACAGACATTTGCCCAGGCTGCTTGTGCAGGAGAACACTGCGGTAGAGACATTTGTTTGGTGGCGCACGGAGTGAACAATGGGGTTTTGGCTGCACGTAGAACTTGACTGTGACAAAGAGCTGCTGCCAGATTTTACTCGGTGGTGCTGTAAGGCGATGTTGTATGCACTTGCCCATGCGTACGAGATATGCGATGGTGATCCCTCAGTCCTGGATATGGTTGCGGATAAGTTAGACATTGATATCGGCCCCCTTCACAAGGTTTCGGGCGGCGATATGAGCCTGTTCCTCGAAGGAGTCGACTCCAACGACAAGAGAGCTTGGGCACGTGCAGAACAAGAACGTCTCGAATATGAACACAAGCACGAATCGAACTGGCAGTCTCCATCGACTCTTGGGGCCTGTATTCGAGAGCTGACTCAGGCGTCGGATAGCAATCCAGGTGTCTTTGGAGAACTCGGAGTTTTGGAGTACATCGATGGTGAGTACTACCAATCCGGAGAATCTCGGCAGGACCTTGACGATCTCCATCGAATTGTGAGCTGGGCAGAAGCGAACGATGTTCCCCGCATTCGGTTGCTCCTTGTGCAAGATAGCATACGGGATACCGAGGCGCCGCCCAATGCCGGCTGTAGCGGACGCGGCTTCATGGCCTTGCATTGTAGCACGATTTGGTTGCGTGAGGTATCTTTAATTGAATCGCAACCTCGTATAGTCGCGGCGCGGCTGAGGCACACCGTCACGCCATCGGATGCTCCAGTCACGAGATGTCTGGATCCGGACTCGATCTGTCAAGGTCAGTTCATCGGTCAGCCGGTCTTGTCGTTTGAGTCCTGTCTCATAGGAAGAACCCACCACAACCGCTATCCGACGCCCGAGTGGGTGCGCCAGCAGGTGTACCTGCATACATACCCGAAGGAGCTCATGCGGCACAATCAGGTGTAGGAAACCGATCGGTTGAGACGCACTGCATGTGCATGTTCAATGAAATCGACTGATGCATGTAGCTGCCCTCGATGAGAGGAGTATTAGCATCCCCGGCCCTGTTGGTCAGTGAACCAGAGCCAGCTAGATTCAGTCAAATGCTGTTAGGAGGGTGAGTGCAAATGGAGTTGGATGGAAGAGTCGCGATTGTCACCGGCGGTGCGGTACGCCTGGGCAAAGCCCTGGGGCTTGCTTTGGCCGAGCAGGGCGTCCGGCTAGCCATCCACTATGGCTCATCGGCTGACCCTGCTGAGGACGCGGTGGCGGAGATCAAGGCAATGGGCAGCGACGCCTTGGCCATCCAGGCAGATCTCCGAGTGCCGGGTCAGACGAGGTCCATCGTCGAGCGCGCAGCGGCCCACTTTGGACAGGTCGATATCTTGGTAAACAGCGCCGCTATCTTTGAGCCCGGCAACTGGGACGACACCACAGAGGAGAATTGGGATCGGCACTTTGCTATCAACCTCAAGTCTCCGTTCTTCTTGAGCCAGGCCTTTGCCACACAGGTGGGGCCGGAACGGGTCGGGCACATCGTCAACATCGCCGACTGGCGTGGCTTCCGTCCGGGTCCCGATCATATGGCGTACACCTTGACCAAAGCAGCAGTCATCGCCATGACCAAAAGCATGGCACTGGCCTTGGCGCCGAACATCCAGGTCAATGCCATCGCTCCGGGGCTGATCCTGCCTCCACCAGGACGGGACCAGTCCTACCTGAAGCAGAAGGCGGAACAGATTCCTGCTGAACGGGTGGGCTCGCCAAAAGAGATCGCGAACACGCTACTGTATCTACTGCATTCCGATTTTGTCACCGGAGACCTGATCTTTGTAACCGGCGGTGAGCATCTATGATGGGAAAGGTGGTGCAACGATGACCGATCAGATTCAAATCAAGGACCTACTACTCCGGACGATCATCGGGATCAACGAGGAGGAGCGGCGCAACCGTCAGGATGTCCTCATCAATATTGTCCTTCATGCAGATACCCGCGCAGGCGGCGCATCCGATGACATCAGAGATGCAGCTAACTACCGCACCATCACCAAGCGCGTCATCGCAATGGTCGAGCAGTCAGAATTCTATCTTGTGGAGAAGATGGCCGCCGAGGTCGCAGCAATCTGCCTGGAAGATCCGCGTGTTGAAGCTGTGGACGTACGGGTCGAAAAACCGGGCGCCCTACGCTTCGCCCGCTCCGTAGGTGTGCAAATCCACCGCACACGTTCTGAGAAGGGGGTGTAGGTGAACCACGTTTTCATCGCACTCGGCTCCAACATTGACAGCGAGTACAACATGCTAGAGGCAATCCGGCTCCTGTCGTGGCACTGTCGGGTCATGGCTGTCTCGCCCGTCTACGAGACCACGCCGGTCGGCAATACCCATCAGCCAAACTTTCTGAACGCGGCAGCGTTGATCGAGACGGAGCTGACTGCTGCAGAACTGAAAGAGAGCGTGCTGCAGGTCATTGAGGAGGAACTGGGGCGGGTGCGCACCGAGGACAAGAACGCGCCGCGCACGATCGATCTGGACATCGCGCTTTTCGGGGCTCATGATTCGGAGGCTGGATCGTCAGCGTCTCACGATCCGGACATCCTCAGGTACGCCCACGTTGCGGTGCCGTTGGCCGATATCGCCCCGGAGAGACATCACCCAGTGACCGGCCAGACCCTGCAAGAGATCGCCCGGGCATTCTCAGCCAATGGGCTGCTATCGCGTCCCGACGTTGTGCTCTTGCCCGAAAATGCAGATAAACCAATTGAGGAGAAGAAACATGTCTGAAACTCTGGAAACTCGTTCGCAACAGTTTCATCCGGGGGATTTCGATGTCTTTCGCAACGACCTGCTGGATGTGCCAGAAGAAGCTTGCTCTGAGGATATCGAGTGTGCCACACGGGACATCCTGCAGGCCATCGGTGAGGATGTAAACCGCGAGGGGCTATTGAACACGCCCGCGCGGGTGTCTCGCGCATACGCAGAGCTGACCGCCGGCTACCACGTGGATCCCGTGCGACTGATCAACGATGCCATCTTTGAAGTCAACTACGACGAGATGGTCATCGTGCGCGACATCGATTTCTACAGTCTGTGCGAGCATCATCTTTTGCCCTTCCTGGGACAGGTCAGCGTGGGCTATGTTCCCAATGGGAAGGTGATTGGATTGAGCAAGATACCACGCATTGTGGAAATGTTTGCCCGCCGCCTACAAGTACAGGAGCGCATGACCCAGGAGATCGCTGGGTTCCTGGATGAGACACTTGAGCCGCTTGGAGTGGCAGTGGTAGCCGAGGGGTTGCATATGTGCGCTGCCATGCGCGGCGTGAAAAAGGCGAATGCACGTATGGTCACCAGTGCCATGCTCGGCACCTTCAAGGACAACCAGAGCACACGTAGCGAGTTCTTTGGGCACATCGGACGTGAGCAAGTTGGCTTCTAAGATCCATTGCCAGCATGAGCGCCGCTCGTCCAGTGGCACTAGAACCTCGACTCGCTCTTGCCTACCCGATCTTCCCTCGCACCGAAGTAGCCTTCCATGGCATGGAGATCGAGTTTTGATCCACATTGATTCTGCGTCTTGCGTAGGGAAGCTTTGATCTTGACCAATAGCGCAGACCTGGCCCGCTCGTATCAGGCTATGAAGCGTGTTTCTCAAGGCTGTCCCGAACAATGTTCGTCTAGTTAGCGTGAGAGCTCTCTGTCGTTTGTGTCCAGGCTTATTCCGTGTGAAAGTGTAGTGAGCACGGCATGGCCCAGCGCAACGGCACCGGCATGTTCCCGAGAGAGGGACCCGCTTTCCCATGCTTCCCTTGGACGAAAGAGGCCGGCTCAACGACATGCCGCTCGCCAGGACTTTGTCGAGTGGGTTTTTGCGTACTATCGCTGGAACGAGATGCGCGAAGCGGTGGACGTCTTCTTCCGTGAATAGCTGCCAGAGCGTGCGCTCACCTGGTTGCGGCCTGAAGTGTCAAAGGGACTTCTCGACACAAGCCTGGTCTCTGGCACAGGCTGCTCTGCACAGAGGCGGGGCAGCTCATGAACACCGAAAAAGGAATCGAAGAATGTGAAAGCTAACGCTGCCGAATTCGGACAGGGGCGCAAGTTTCTCAAGTCACCCGTCAGCACTCCGGAAGACCTGATAGAGTGCGATGCAGACAGGAGAATCCAAGCCCCTCCGGTTCAGAAGGGATATCCCGAGAACGCAGAACTGATAGACCTGGTACCTGCAGAGGCTTTGTCCCTCGGAAGAGCACCATTCGTGGACCTT
>JASFLR010000301.1:0-4979 GCA_050117995.1 Anaerolineae bacterium | reverse complement strand
GCTGCCAGAAGGCTGCCTGCTGATGGACCTGGGAAGCACCAAGGCCCGCATCGTGAAGGAGATGGCCCATCTGCCCCCGCACGTACAGCCACTGGGCGGTCATCCCATGTGCGGCAAGGAGACCTCTGGGATCGAGGTGGCTGATGCGGCGCTCTACCAGGGCTGTACCTTCATCCTCTGCCCGCTGTCGCGCACCCTGGAGTCTTCGTTGTCCCTTGGTCGTGAGCTGGCAGAGGCTGCCGGTGCGCATCCCCTGGTCCTCGATGGGCAGCGCCAGGATTTCCTGGTGGGCACGGTGAGCCACCTGCCCTATCTCATCGCCTGCGCTCTCGTCGCCACCGCGGATGCGACGACATCGGCTGACGCGGCTGCGTGGGAGATTGTGGCTGGCGGCTACCGCGACACCTCGCGGGTGGCGGGCAGTGATGTGACTATGATGCTGGACATTCTGCTGACCAATCGAGAAAAAGTGCTAGAGGCCGTGGGTGAGTACCAGGCCAAGTTGGCAGGGCTGGCCCGGTCGCTGGAAAATGGCGATGAGGGACGACTGCGAGAAGCCCTGAGCACCATCCGCCAGAAGCGTATGGAGATGTTCCCATGAGCGAGCTGTGGGTGCAGCCCGGGGCAGCGCTGCGCGGTCGCACGCGGGTGCCGGGCGACAAATCGATCTCGCACCGTACATTGCTGCTGGGCTCCATCGCTGCTGGCAAGAGCCACGTGGGGGGGTTCCTGCCCTCTGCCGACTGCCTGGCGACGCTGGAGGCCGTGCGGGCTCTGGGCGTCGAGGTTCAGGAGCACACACCTACAGAGTTGACAGTACACGGCGTGGGCCTGCACGGACTGCAAGAGCCGGATGACGTGGTCGATTGCCGCCGCTCGGGTACTACCATGCGCCTTCTGGCCGGTCTCCTGGCTGGACAGCCCTTTCTCAGCGTGCTCAGCGGCGGTACGCAACTGCGGCGCCGGCCGATGGCCCGCATCACCGAGCCACTGAGCAGCATGGGCGCAACTGTGCTGGGCCGCGATGGCGGGCGGCTGCCTCCACTGGCCATCCAGGGCGGGGAGTTGCGCGGAATCGTCTACACCCTGCCGGTCGCCAGCGCCCAGGTCAAGAGTGCGCTCACGCTGGCTGCCCTCTATGCGTCCGGCGCCACCAGGCTGCGCGTGCCTGGTCCCGCTCGCGATCATACAGAGCGGATGCTAGTTGCCATGGGAGCCAGGATCGCGACCATGGAGGGGACGGTTGAGATCGAACCGGGAGCCAGCCTCCAGCCCGTGGATGTGACAGTGCCGGGAGATTTCTCCTCGGCAGCCTACCTGCTCGTGGCGGCCTCGCTGCTGCCGGGCTCGGAGATTGTCGTCGAGGCGGTTGGTGTGAACCCGACCCGCACTGGCCTGTTGGATCTGCTACTTGCCATGGGCGCCGACTTGACTTTGCATCAGGAGCGCGTCGTCGGGGGGGAGCCGGTGGCCCAGATCGGCGTTCGCAGTGCGGAGCTTTCTGGCGTAGAGGTGGGCGGCGACCTCGTAGTGCGCGCCATTGACGAGTTTCCTATCCTGGCTGTCGCCGCTACCCAGGCCCGCGGGGAGACGGTAGTGCGGGATGCAGCGGAATTGCGAGTCAAGGAGACGGACCGGATCGCGACCACGGTGCGCGAGCTGCGCCGTCTTGGGGCCGGGATCGAGTCACGTCCCGATGGGTTCGTCGTGCATGGACCCACAGCGCTGGCGGGCGCGGCGGTCGACAGCCACGGCGATCACCGCCTGGGCATGGCGCTTACCGTAGCCGGGCTGCTGGCCCGCGGAGAGACTGTGGTCCACAATGTGGGTTGTATCGCCGATTCCTTTCCAGGTTTTGCGGCTACAATGGCAAGCCTGGGGGCTCGTGTCTCCTGACGCGAAACCGCTCGCTGGGTGTCCCGATTGGGAGGGTCTGAACTTGTGAATGTGGGTGGTAGCAGAAGGGTGGGTCTCATCGGCTGGCCTGTGGCGCACAGCCTGTCGCCAGCCATGCACAACGCAGCCTTCAAAGCCCTTGGTCTGCACTTTCAGTACGAGCTCCTCCCCGTGCCGCCCGGGAGCCTCGAGGCGGCGATGGCGGATCTGCGTGCCGGGGAGTATGCAGGGGCAAATATCACCGTCCCGCACAAGAGCGCGGCCATGTCCCACCTGGATGGGATCGACGACGCGGCACGCTCGATTGGTGCGGTGAATACGGTTGTCGTGCGTGGAGAGGAGTTGTTGGGCTACAATACGGACGCGCCGGGCCTGGTAGGCGTGCTGGACGATGCGGGCTTGGGGCTGTCCGGGCGTCGCGCACTTGTGCTGGGTGCCGGCGGCGCGGCGCGCGCTGTCGCATACACCCTGGCCCGCGCCGGTTGTGCAGTCACCATCTACAACCGGACGGTGATGCGTGCCGCGAGTCTGGCCGATCACGTACAGAAGCTGGGATTGTCTGCAATCGCCGGTTGGGTGCCCGGCGAAGGTGAGTTGCAGGCCCTCGACCTGACGCGATTCGCTCTGCTGGTCAACGCCACTTCGGTGGGCATGTGGCCCAAAGTCGACGAGTCACCCTGGCCTGAGGGTATGCCTCTGCCGTCGCATTGGGCAGTCTTGGATCTGGTGTACAATCCCCTGCAGACGCGCCTGCTGCAGGATGCGCGGCAGGCAGGGGCGGGCACCATCGATGGGCTGGGCATGCTGGTCCGCCAGGGAGAGCTGGCCTTTGAGATGTGGACCGGCTGCACGCCGCCGGCGGACCTGATGCGCGCTGCAGCCCTCAAAGCGCTGGAGAGCGAGCGTTGATTGGGGAGCGGGTTGACGGCTTTTTGCAGAGGCCCGTGTCGCAGGCCGCCATGCTGATGGTGGGGAAGGGATGGCGAGAAGATGAGTAGCGCAATAGAAGAACAGGTTGGCCTGCTCATGCAGGGTTCCGAGTTCGGCGATCCGGAGATCAAGAGGACGATGACCAGAGAGTTGAAGGATCGGCTTGTGCAGGCAAGAGCCAAGGGTCGCTGTCTCCAGGTCTACTGCGGCTACGATGCGACCCGGCCCGATCTGCACCTGGGACACACCATCACCCTTCGCAAGCTGCGCGAATTCCAGGATCTTGGGCACACTGTCACCTTTTTGATCGGGGACATGACTACCCAGGTAGGTGATCCCAGCGACCATAATGGGCTGCGTCCGCAACTCGAGGAGGAGCAGATCCGGAAGAATGCGCGCACCTATGCCGCGCAGGCATTCAAGATCCTTGACTCCGATAGCACCCAGGTCCGCTACAACAGTGAGTGGCTCGCAGCACTGACCTTGGAGCAGGTGCTCAAGATAGCCAGTAACTTTACTGTGGGGCAGTTCCTGACCCGCGACAGCTTTCGCAGGAGAAGCTCTGAGGGAAAACCGATCTGGCTGCACGAGTTGTTTTACGCGCTGCTGCAGGGTTACGATGCTGTGGCGCTCCATGCCGATGTCCAGCTTGGGGCGACAGAGCAGTTGTTCAATCTGCTCGCCGGCAGGAAACTCCAGGAGGCCTTTGGCCAAGCGCCACAGGTGTGCATTACGTTTCCTGTACTGGTGGGCACCGATGGGGTCAAGCGCATGTCCAAGAGCGTTGGTAATTACATCGGTATCGCTGAGACGCCTGAGGTCATCTATGGCAAGGTCATGAGCATACCCGACCGCATCATGCCCCGGTACTTCAGGCTGGTCACGCGCTGGACTCCGGACCGGGTAGCGCAGTTCGAGGCAGACCTGGCAGCGGGCCGCATCCATCCGATGGACGCCAAGAAGGAACTCGCCTGGGAGATCGTGGACTGCTACCACAGCAGCCAGGATGCGGACGCTGCCGCCGAGCATTTCGAGCGTGTCCACCAGAGACGGGAGTTGCCCAAAGAGATGGCCGAGTTTGTGGTTGGTGAACCGACGGCCATCCCAGAGCTGTTGATGGCGGCTGGCATGTGCGACAGTACGAGCGCCGGGAGGCGCCTGGTGCTCCAGAATGGCGTGCGCATCGATGGTGAGCTTGTAGAATCAGTCAACCATGTGGTGTTGCCGGGCGAAGGCGTGCTCCAGGCGGGTAAGCGAAAATTCGTGCGCCTGATCGCACCGGCTTGAAGGAGGTGTCGATGCTGCGATTCTTGACTGCTGGCGAGTCCCACGGTCCGTCTCTCATGGCGATACTCGAAGGGAGCCCCGCCGGCTTGCCCCTGACCGAAGATCACATCAATATCCAGTTGCGCCGTCGTCAGAAGGGCCACGGAAGCGGTGGGCGGATGCGCATCGAGCGGGATACTGCCCGTATCACCGGCGGCGTGCTGAATGGGCGAACCACGGGTGCGCCCATTGCCATCGCGATCGAGAACCTGGACTTTGGGAGCTGGCGGGACCGGGAGATTGAGCCGATGACCGTTCCCCGCCCGGGCCACGCCGACCTCACCGGTGCCATCAAGTACGGCTATGGGGAGTTGCGCCTTGCCCTGGAGAGGGCCAGCGCCCGTGAGACGGCTGCACGGGTGGCAGTCGGCGCCATCTGCAGCCGCCTGTTGGCCGAATTCGGGATCACCGTGGGTGGCTACGTGGTGCAGATCGGCCCGGTGGAGGCGCCGTTGCCGGACGATCTGTCCATTCACCATCGAGTGGCCCTTGCTCAGGAAAACGATCTGCGCTGCCCGGTGCCTGCCGGGGCGGACGCGATGCGCGCCTGCATCGACGAGGCGCAGGCTACCAGGGACACCCTGGGTGGTATCTTTGAGATAGCGGCGATTGGCGTCCCGCCTGGATTGGGCAGCCACGTGCACTGGGATCGGCGCCTCGATGCCCGGCTGATGGCTGCCCTTGGCTCAATCCCTGCGGTCAAGGGTGTAGAAGTCGGACCCGCCTTCAGCAATGCGACCATGCGCGGCACCGAGGTACACGACCAGATCCACGTGGAGAATGGAGTTCTTGTCCGCCATACCACTCGGGCGGGTGGCCTAGAAGGC
>JASFLR010000300.1:0-4985 GCA_050117995.1 Anaerolineae bacterium | reverse complement strand
CCCCACATGTATAATGGCGTCATCGTCAGACCTGCACAGTAACCAGATTGCCGAACGAGGCAGTGCGCAGGCGCATTGGCCTCGACGGGCCGCAAGACGGCTGCCAACAATCGCGTCCAGCCGACCGTGTATTGCCGGCCGCTTCAACAGTTGCGCAAAACTGATGGGACTATAGTGGGAGGTGCCAAGTGCCAATCGTTCAGGTGAGCGTGTGGGAAGGCTTTGGGCAGAAAAACGCCCGAACAGTGATTCAGGGTGTCACCAATGTCTTTGTGGATATGGGCATCCCCCAGCATGCCGTGGAAGTAGTGATCCATGAAGTCCCCAAATCACATTGGGGAGTTGCCGGAGAGCCAGCATCAGAGAGACTCAAGGATGAGTCACCGCCCCGGTAGCGCATTCTTTCCTTGCTGTATTCACAGTTGAGACTGGTGGCACTGCGCCAGCTTTCCCGACACCCGACCATCGCTCAGTCAGTCTGACCGGAGCCGACAAGTGTCTAATATTCTGGCACCGAGTGCACACCGATGATCACAGGTTCAAAGCGTCGTTGTTCAGTGTAGTGGAGGCTGACTACCAGATAGATCTCTTCGATACCTAGACGCGTCTCCAGCGCACTCCCGTCGAATTCGATCCATCCGCCACCTTCTGGCAACCACCTTGCGCCCATCTCTAGCCATCTCAGGTCAGTGGTCGAGAAGCCCCCTTTTACATACGAGCCACCATAGGCGCGATCGGCGGAACGAAAGCGCAACCGCGCATCAACGGTTGCGCTATTGGCTTCCCTGCGGAAAGAGCCTGTAAGATTTCGGGCTTGAATCAGGCAGAGCGATCGCTGCTGGCTCCGAAGTACATGCTGCGGGGCCGGATCGCAGTACTTGTGCAGAAAGCGCTGCCGTCGTTCTCCCTGGAGGTGCCTCAAGATGCGGGGCTGGTCGCCAAAGTCGGTGACCCAGTTCTCTATCAGCGGGGGTACGGGACGATGCCTGAGCAGACTGATCTCTACGACATCAAATGGACGGAGGACCTGATGATTCCGGGTTGTCAGGTCAGCCATCTGGACCGGACCCCGCTCGCGGATCGGTCGCACCCATCGCAGCCCTGTGACCTTGTCATGCTCAGTAGTCATGCCAGCCACGCTCAACCCGCCCAAGGTCTTGGCTATTGCGAGAATGAGGACCGTCACCATGTGCGTCTGCCCCGTACGGCCGGCAGTTGGACTCAGAAGAGAGTCAGTTGTCCCGTTCTGATAGGTCATCCCCCCCAGGGCATCTCGGCGTACTCCTGGAAAACTCGGTCGTGCAGCTCCTTGAACAGTCGCTCGTGCCCGCGCTCCCAACGTGCCAGTGCGGCCAGTGCTGTCTTGGCTTCACCTTCAGCCTGCTGCGAGGCACCTTCGTAGAACTCGGCAAAGTCGCGCTCGATCAGATAGGCCATCCGGAGGATTGCCACGTCAGGGATCATCGATTCGACAACAGTCTGGTCTATCATCTCTGAATCCGCCCGCTGGGCAAAGCGATTCTCTTCCTCTTCTGCAAGGGCGGTGATGGTCTGGGTGCCTGCATCGTCCGTGTCCAGCGAACGAAGGAGTGACTCGATGAACTCGATGTGTTTCTGTTCTTCCCCAGCTAACTGCCGAAAGATACCCGACGCAGCAGCGTGGCTCATGCGTTCGGCGTTGTTCTCGAAGAAGCGCTTACCCTCGTGCTCGCGCTGCAACGCGTACTCGTAGACTCGTCTGATCTTCATTGTGCCGCCAGCCGCGGATCGGGATTTCCTGACTCGGGACCGCCACAGTCAGGTGTGTAGCAGGTGGCATCGATGAAGACACACTTTGTGCTACAGCTGGGACATTTCTCAGGTGCCTCTGGGGCCTGGAATAGGTAACCACATTCAGTACACTTCCACCAAGGCTTGGGGCTTTTTGTCATCAGTTTCTTCCCTCTCTTTCAGCAGTATCCTTCAGCTTTCGCAACCAGGCGCGCGCATCCCTGTCGAATGGATTGACCTCAATGGCGCGCTGGAATGCACTCATAGCCAGGTCGTGCTCTTTTCGATCTACGAAGATGAGACCCAGGTTATAGTCCACGCTGGGTGCGACGGGGTCTAGTTCCAATGCTGTCTCAAAGGCTTTGATGGCCCGTAGCTGTTGCTCCTGTGTTGCCAGCACGGGGTTACCCAGATAGGCGGCCCCCAAGTTGATCCAGATCATCACATTCTCTGGCTCAGCGTCCCTTGCGGCCTCCAGTACAGGTACAGCCTCCGAGTGCCGTCCGGCCATCACATATGCACCACCCAGGTTGATCTGAGCTGGCACACTTGTGCCGTCGAGTTGGCAGGCGCGTTCCAGGTGGGGGATTGCCTCTAAGGCCTTTCCTTGCTCCAGGAGCTCGGCTCCGCGGTTCAGAAGGCGTTGGGTTCTATCCCTCGTGCTCTTGTCCATGAGATCTGAGTTTGTCCTTCGCTTGTCCGGGTCCCGAGGGAAAGCTTCAGAACGAGTTGAGTTCTTACTGCTCTGCTTCTCCCTCTCCCTCTGTCATCTCCACTTGGTCTGCTTCGATTCCTTCACCAATCTCGTTGCTATGTAGGTCATAGGTCTTCAAGTGGGGCGAAAAGTACTCCACCGCATAGAACGCAGGTAGGCCCATCGGTTCAGAGACCTCTTGCAGCGTTGCTTCAACCAGAATGCGCACCTGGTCTGGAGGCAGTTCATCTGCTACTTCTTCCCAGAGTAGAAATGTGCCATAGATGCCATCGGACGTGTAGTGCACGTCAAGCTTGCCAATACTCAAAGGGTCATAGTTGTCGTCAGTTCTGTCCGAGTCAAATAGGGCATATTGCTCGGAAGAAGGGGTGCGAACCAGACGTCGCAGCTTGAGGTTCATTGTGTCGTACTCCGTATATGCCTGCAAGGCAGCCCTGAACGGTGCCTGGCCTAGCTCTTGCTTCGGGCATCAGTCCTGTTCGTCGTCCGCAGCCCACAGCGGGAACAGCGAATCATCCATGAGATCATCGTCGTCGGCTTCGTCAAGCTCATACAGGAGGAAATCAAGGTCTCCTTCGAGCAAGGCCTGTTCAGCGAGGGCATCTGAAATGGCTTCTTCCGTCTCCCTGTCAGCGTCTTCAAGCGCATCCAACAAGGCTTGCTTCGCCTCATCAGCGCTCACTTGTCCAAGCGCCCAGATGGCGGCTTCTCGGACTTGCGAGTCAGCATCGTCGATGAGGGCAGCAAGAGTTGGCACTGCTTCTTCCAGCATCAGGTGTCCGGATGCCAGAGCAGCTTCGTATCGCATGGCTGCTGAGTCGCTCTCCAACTCTGTGAGCAGGACCCGCCTCCAGCGTTTGTCACACGTGCGCCCCATGCCCACAACAGCGCTGAGCCGCATCTGTTCGTCCTCGGCAAAATAAGCAGTCTCCAGAACCTCAAATACCTCCGCTGTGCAGGAATAGGCTACCGATTCGATGGCGCGGCGGCGCACCTCGACGCCCTCGCCTTTCAGGTGTATGGCTGTCAGAAGCTCAGACGTGATCCTTGCCTGGACAGGGGGATCCAGTTTATCCAGTTCGCCTGCGAGCACAAACCGGCCCAGGGCAGTTGCTGCTGCGGCCCGTACTAGGGCTGATGGATCCGACCGAAGCATGGTCAGAAATGGACCGATGAGGGCAATGTCTTCGTCTTCCCACAATCCATCAATTGCTGCTGCACGAACCTCATCGCTTGCATCCTGTAAACAGTGGCGGAATACGGCATCAAAGTTGACTTCGAAGCTGGCTTCGGCCAGTTCCACGAGGGCTTGTACCAGACGGCGCCGCTGAGGTACAGGATACGCATCAAACTCGGCACGAAAGGTGCCAAGTCTCTGTCCCGCCAGGTCAGAGAGCATGTATAACCCGGCGACGGGCAGCGCCCCGGAGTGCTCACGTAGCTCTTCCAGCACCTGCCCTAGATCTGTAGTTTCGCTATTCATCGGCATCGTGTCCAAAGCGAAAAACTCCACCAAGTATAAGCGTGGCGCGATATGGATTCGCGCTTCTCCTTAGTCTAGTGAGATTATACTGCATGATGCCGGAAAAGGCAAGGGGTTACTTGCCTGCTCGGCAGCCCTGCGGCCGACGGGTCACGAGGAGCTCGGTTCGTAGAAGCAGAGGAGTGTGCTTCCGTACTTTCGCTCGTCAGCCAGCTGCAGGTTTGTCAGCGCCAAAGTCTCCATCTCCTTGGGAAAGATCTGGACTATCGCGACACCATGCGGATGGAGCCACTGGGGTGCAGCATCGAGCGCCAATAGCGTCCTGCTCCAGAGTCCTTGGTACTGAGGGGGGGCGATGTAGATCAGGTCGAACATCTCCGGTGTTCCCGCCAGGAACTTGAAAACGTCATCACTAAGCACTCGACTTCCTGTCTCCAGTGCTGTATGCCGGAGGTTGGACCGAATTGTGGCGATGGCCCTCGGGTGCTTCTCGACAAAAACCGCCAGCTCGGCGCCCCGGCTGAGTGCTTCGATGCCCACGCTGCCGGTCCCCGCGAACAAATCGAGTACGCGACTCCCAATGATTGAATCCCCCAGGATGTTAAAGACTGCTTCCTTCACCCGATCCGAAATAGGTCGCGTACCGCGACCCGGCACGGCTTGCAGTTGCAGTCCCTTGGCACTACCCGAGATCACGCGCATGATCCAGCCTCCATCATGTTGGACTGTGCTTCTTGGGCGATACTTGAGTGCTGATCATGATTGGGCTTGCCCGTCAGCAGGAATCGTCTCAAGGAGGTCATCTTGTATAGATGATGCCGTTGCACCAGAAAACCAAGCAGCACCAGACCAATGACCTCAACTGCCACGATCGCGGGCCGAGTCGCGATTTCGGCGTACGCATCCAGCATGGCTGACGGTGTACCCATGTATCTCCAGCTGTCAAAGCGCCTGGAGAAGGGGAAGAAAAGGGTTCGTGGGTACTTCCACATCTGATCGAAGACCAGATGACTATTA
>JASFLR010000299.1:0-4999 GCA_050117995.1 Anaerolineae bacterium | reverse complement strand
GCCCGATTCTCTTCTCTCGCAGCAAGCCCGAGTTGAAGGACATGATGCCCAAGAACCCGGGCCTGATGTCAAAGGCCGGAGTCCAGGTTGCTATCCAGACTGACGAGATGTCGGCGGTCAAGTATCTGGCCATCAACGCCGCGCTGGCTGTGCGTGAGGGGATGCCGGAAGAAGATGCGCTGAAGGCCATTACGATCAATGCAGCCAGGGTCATCGGCGTGGAGGACCGCGTGGGCAGCCTCGAGGCGGGTAAGGATGCCGACATCGTGGTGCTTGATGGGCATCCTTTCGACTATCGCACAGTGGTGGACTTGGTACTCGTCGATGGGCAGGTCGCGTTTGTGAGGGAAAAAGGGTCCCAGTAGCGTGTGTTGTGTCGCTTGGAGGCAGGGCGGCGCGCGAGCATAGGAAAGGCGGGTGTATTGTGGACGAACAGATATGGCAGGAAGCGTACCGTCGCGCTGCAGAGGTCGCGCCGGTGCGAGTGGACCGGCGGATGCACGATATCCTGTACGGAGACGTGCCGACATTTATGGAGCTGCCATATGTCCGGAAGGGAACGCAACTCGAAGGGGTGGGCGCGGCGTTCCTGGGATTCGGGTTTGAGGGCGTCAAGATCGACACGCCCCACACCTTCCTGCCTGAACTCGCCGCTCCGGCGGGTCCTGACAGCATCTACTACCGGACAGGCGCCGACAAGGCACCAGAGGCTGTGCGCCGGTATAGCATCCACTACTCGATCCACCACGCCTACGGCCTGTTTGTCGAGTACGCGCCCGACTTTTATATCTTCAAGCACCTGCGCGCGGTGGATGCAGGTGACGTCGACGCGAGCCCGGGAGACCCGGAGGCCTCGTTCGCGCGATGCGAAGAGCGAGTGCGCGAGATCGTGGAGGCGGGTGCGGTCCCTCTGGTTTGCGGCGGCGATCATGCGATCACGCTGCCCGTGGTGAACGCGGTGGCAGGGGCTATGAGCGGACGGCTGGGGCTCATCCACTTTGACACACACTATGACCTAGCCTGGGATCCGCCGCTCTTTGCGGGCTCGCAGTGGGCTCAGATCCTGGGTTTGCCGAACGTCGATGTACAGAACTTTTGCCAGGTCGGGATCCGGGGGCTGCGGCAGGTCCCGTTCGAGGCCGAGGTCGCCCGGACGCTAGGCCACAGCGTCTATACCATCACCGATGTGGACGAGCGGGGCATCGAGGACGTCTTGGATGCAGCCCTCGAGCGCGTGTGTGATGGCACCGATGGCGTGTATGTCTCGTTGGACATCGACGTGGTGGATCCGGTGTACTGCCCGGCGCAGAAATACCCAGAGCCTGCGGGGCTGACATCAAAGCAGATCATCTCGGCGCTGAGGCGTATCGGCAAGGCAGTCGACATCAAGGGCTTTGACTTGTGCTGCCTGGGCCCGCAATACGATGACCGGGTGGGGACCGGTTCGCACCTGGCAGCGCGCCTGTTTGTGGAGGTGCTGGCTGCCATGGCCTGGAGGTTGAAGGAACAGGCCTGAGCGGACAAATACTGAATCGGGTAGAGATCACTCTGCTACTTGGTCAGAGACTTTGTGTAGAGACAGCAGATTGATCCGCCAATTGCTGCTGTAATCGAAACACAAGCTCTGTCCTGGGACAGTTGACATTCGCTCATAGGTGACGTACAATGGCGACCATGGACCCCGAGTTGGCCTGGTGGCCCTTTCTTCTGGTTTTTGGCGTGGGCCTGGTCGTGGCGTTGATCAGCACGCCGCTGGCGGCTGCCTGGGGTCGCCGCCGCGGGATCGTGGACAAGCCCGGCGAACGCCGGCATCACAAGGGAGAGATTCCTCGCACGGGCGGGATCGCGCTATTTGTGGCCTTTATGGCGGCGGCGCTGCTATCGCAATGGCTGCCGGTCCCGCGCCAGGATCCCAACGAATTGATCCGTTTCGTTGGGATAGTGGTAGGCCTCTGCTTCCTCCTGGTTATGGGCTATATCGACGACCGATACGAGCTGGGGCCAGGTCCGCAGTACATCATCCAGGCTGTATCGGGACTGATTGCCGTCCTGTTCCTGGTGTTCATCGAGCGTATCATGAACCCATTTAACGACGAGCTCTTCATCTTCCCGTATTGGTGGATGACCGTGATAGTCACACTGCTGTGGATCATGGGCATGATCAACACGATCAATTTCCTGGACGGGCTGGATGGGTTGGTAGCGGGGGTGGGGGCCATCGTGAGTGCCGTGCTCGCCGTCCACATGCTGCGCGAGGGCCAGTACAGCGTGGCCCTGCTTCCGCTGGCCCTGTTGGGGGCGACACTGGGATTTCTGCCTTTCAACTTTTACCCGGCCAAGATCTTTTTGGGGTCGGGATCGCTCATCCTCGGCTACGCAATTGCCACGCTGGGTATCGCCGCTGGAGCCAAGCTGGCGCTCCTGCTGTTGGTGCTCAGTATCCCCATTGTCGACGTGGCCTGGTTGATCATCAGCCGGCTACGCGCCGGCGAATCGATTGGCCAAGCTGACCGGCGTCACCTGCACTTCCGGCTGCTAGATCTGGGACTGAGCCAGCGTCAGGTGGTGCTGTTGTACTATGCCTATTGCGTTCTTCTGGGCACCTCTGCATTGCTCATCGACTCGCGCCTGCTCAAGCTCATAACGCTAGTGGCATTGGGGCTGGCTACACTGGGGATGCTGGCATGGCTGGCCCGGCACACGCTGCGAGGGGAGAACTAGCGGCGTGGAGGCTCAAGTCGTCTCTGGTGAGCGGAATTACTTGACCGAACGTCCGTTTGCATGTAGAATCGTTGAGGTTCTTACAGGGTGAGTGTGAGGAACGAGCCGGAACAAGCCTTTGGAGCGTGGTGGCATAGATGAGAGATTCGGTGGATATGAACGAGTTGGTCCAGCGGGGCAAGGCAGCCGCTCGCGTGGGCCGGCTCGAAGAAGCCCGAGAGTACCTGGGTCGCGCGGTTGAACTGGAACCACAGAATGTAGAGGCGTGGCTATCGCTGGCTGCGGTGGAATCTGACCGCGCGGGCAAGATCGCATGCTTTGAGAGGGTGCTTCAGCTCGAGCCGGATAATGTTGAGGCCCGCCTGGGGCTGGAGATGCTCCAGTCGCAAGAAGTGGACGAGGGCCCGGATGAGCAGGTAGAGGGGGACGTCGAAGACGAATTGGAGGCGATAATTGCCCAGGCGTCAAAGCGGCTGGACGAGGCCGTTGGTCCACCACCGCCGGACGAGCTACCACTAGACGATAACGTGCTCTATTGCGCTAACCATCCGACGGTCGAGACGATGCTGCGCTGCAACCGCTGCAACAAGCCGATCTGCACGCGGTGCGCCATTCAGACACCGGTTGGGTACCGGTGCAAGGAATGCGTGGGTAGGCAGCAGGCTGTGTTCTATAGCGGTGGGGCGCTAGACTATGTGATCGCGGGCGCGATCTCGGTCGTGCTGGGCGGCATTGCTAGCTATCTAATGACGCTAGTTGGAGCCTGGTTCATCGCACTCTTGCTGGGGCCGGCGGCAGGCATCGGTATTGCAGAACTGGTGCGGCTTGCGGTTCGGCGCCGGCGTAGCAAGTATCTGTGGATCGTCGTCGGTGCGGGCATGGTTGTTGGCGCTCTGCCATCTCTAATACTAGCCCTCTTCTCGCTCTGGAGCCTGATCGCCCTGGGAATCTTCCTGGTGTTGGCAGTGGGGGCGGCAGGGGCTCGATTGCGGTAGGCCTTTTGTTGCGACAAGAGGCAGCAGGCGGGCACAGGCGCTTTCCTCGCCCGATGCTGCCCCGACCTGGATTACCTGATCTGGGGGATCTGTGCTGTCGGAACTGACTATTCAAGATTTCGCTATCATACACGAACTTCAGATGCGGTTCGCATCGGGATTCAACGTGCTCACTGGTGAGACAGGGGCAGGCAAGTCGATCATTGTCGACGCTGTAAGCCTCGTGCTGGGCAGCCGCGCCGATACAGAGTTCATCCGGTCCGGTGCTTCACAGGCCAGCGTTGAGGCCATATTTGTGTTGGACAGTGAAGCACAGGCGAGCATCAACTCGTTGCTGGAGCAGGATGGGCTGGAAGGTGACGAGCCGTCAGTCCTGATCCTTTCCCGGGAGGTCCGGAGAGAGGGCCGGAATGTGTGTCGGGTCAATGGCAGGGCTGTGTCGCTGAAGGTGCTGAGTGGGATTGGCCAGCATCTGGTGGACATACACGGACAGACGGAGCACCTGTCACTGATGCGTGTGGCAGAGCATGCCGACCTACTGGATAGGTACGGCGAGCTGTGGTCCCTGCGCAAGCAGGTCGCTACCCTGGTGCGGAAGCTTCAGCGAGTGCGCACGGAGCTTGCTGCCCTGCGCCGTGACGAGCGGGAGCTGGCACGCCGCGTGGATCTGCTGCAGTACCAAGTGGGCGAGATCGAGGCGGCCCGGCTGGAGCCAGAAGAGGAGCAGGAGCTTGTGCACGAGCGCACGCTGCTGGCGAATGCTGAGCAGTTGCGCGAGCTAGCCGACGAGGCGCACATGGCACTCTATGAAGGTGACGAAGAGCGCGCGTCGGCAGTGGATCTGCTGCAAGTGTCGGTGCGGGCGCTGTCGGGGCTGGCCCGCCTCGACGGGTCGACAGGCTCGCTGCTTCAGGCAGCCGAAACCCTTGACTACCAATTGGAGGATCTGTGCGAGCTGCTGCGCGAGTACCGGGAGGGGATCGAGTTCGATCCGCGGCGGCTGAATCTGGTCGAGGAGCGGCTGGCGCTGATCCACAGCCTGCAGCGGAAATATGGGGATAGCATCGAGGATGTTCTGGCCTATGCCGCTCGCGCCCGCGAGGAGCTGGAGACGATCGAGCATAGCGAGGAGCGAATCGCTGAGCTGGAACAGGAGGAGGATCGATTGCTTCACCTGATAGGCAAGGCCGGCGCGGAGCTATCGAGGCGTCGCCGCGAGGCAGGTGAGCGCCTCTCTGCGGGGATCGAGGCTGAACTGGATGAGCTGAGCATGGCCCGGGCGC
>JASFLR010000298.1:0-5023 GCA_050117995.1 Anaerolineae bacterium | reverse complement strand
CCCGGTTCCCTACCCGCGAGCCAGACTCGTACACGACAATGCCTACTCCGTCATCGTGAGACAGGATCGCTCCGTGCAGATACTCGTCCAGATCCGGATCTTGGCCAATCAGTTCGAGGATCGATATCCCGCGTGGCTCCAACCACGCTGGCGTGGCAGCAAGATCCTCGACGGCATGCCCTTCCACTGCTCCCGTCTGTGCCATGCTGCTAGCTGGGATTGGGCCGAGCGCTGCAAACAGGAAGGCCAGAATGAGAAGTTGGCGCGCTGTAGAACGAGGCCACAGGATGGCCCCGTTGCATGAGGCTCTGGCCAGGGCCAGGGTACCAGGGCCGGTGCCACCGATCCGCTCAGGGGGAGACTGGTGGACGACCTGCACAATATTCATGTCCGTCCCCCGCGGGCCCGATCGTAGATCTCCAGCAGATCTGACACATGTTCGTCGATCGTGCGCACCGGCTTGATCTTCTCCCGGGCCTCGGCGACAAGCTCCGGCGAGTCGATCAAGGATTGCATCAAGGAGGCCAGTGCGTCCACATCGCCGCGTGGGAAGGTCCAGCCACCGTGGAAGAGCTCGATCAACTCGGCCATGCCTCCCTCGTGCGTGGCGATAACGGGCGTGCGCGAGGCGAACGCCTCGTACATGATCACCGGTGTGTTCTCGTACCACATGGATGGCATGACGAGTATATCGATCTCGGAAAGCACCTCAGATATTTGGCTGTGCGCAAACAGGCCGCCATATACTATGTTGGGGCTCTGTTCAATCAGGGGTTCCAGCTCCCTGTAGTAGTCGGCGAATTGCTCGTTGTTGCCATAAATGGTCAGTGTGGCGCCATTCGGTCTTGGCAGAGACTCAAATGCCTGCACGGCGATGTGTGTGCCTTTGTGCCAGCCGATCATGCCGGCGAACGCAAATCGCAGGTGGTTGGCGGGTTGTTTTGGCCTGGGCAGGGATTCGGCCCACTGCCTCTCGATGCCATGGGCAGAAACGATCGTCTTGCCGGCAGGCACGCCGTTCCGAACCAACCCATCGCGCAGGAACTGGCTGGGTGACACGATATAGTCCACACTATCCAGTGTGTCAAGCAGCCTCTTGTGGCGATGGCCCAGTGCGCGCACCATCCTCGTCGGGCGAGTTAGTTCAGCCCATGGATGGCGACAAAGCTCTGCGCCCCATCTCACCAAGCCTACGGGCAGCGGGCTGAGTAGCTTGTTCACATTGCTGGCAGTCTTTCGCTGGTTGACGTAACATAAAAGGCAGTGGGCCAGGTCGTAGGGGCCAGCGCACAGTGTGCGATCGTGTCGAAGCAATTGGGACACTGGGCAGACATACCAGAAGTCCGTTGCCATGGTGACCACCGGCAGTCCCAACGATTTCGCAGCAGCGATAGTCGCCGTAGAGAGGTTGCCGGGATGGCAGACCTGAACCAGTTCTGTACTTTGGTCCTTGAAGAACTGGCGCAGATGCGCCTCAATGTATGGATTATCGTAGTCGTACAGGACAGGATTTGGTGTTCGCAGAACATTGAAGTGCAGGCGTTGCACAGGGATGTCTTCCCACACATCCTCAACCGCGGTAACCTCCGGCGAGTTGCCCCAGAGATTCGATTCACAGGTCACGATCACCACATCGTTACCAAGCGCTGCCAGGCGCTTGGCAAGGGCCAGGGTGTAGACCTCGGTCCCGCCGCTGGAGCGAGGGAAGAATGTGTGAACCGCGAGTACTACTCTCAAGGGCTCGTCCTGTTCTCTCTCGGGTACGAACGTGAATACGCTTGGCTGCAGGCAGAAAAGGCGCTGCGATTGTAGCATGCTTGCAGGGATGTGTCAACCAGTGTTCAGTTCCAGGAAATGAGCTCAGAAGACTGTAGGCCAGGGGGAAGGGGTTAGGCCTGATGCCACGGGAGTTATGCTATGGGTATCTTGGGCCCCCGATCACGATGCGGGGCATGCAGAGTTGTCCAAATGATAGAGCTGGAACTGGAAATCGAAGCGCCAGATGAAGGGTGGGAAGCGCAGCGATTGGCCGATGATACTGGACTCCCAGCTGAAGGTCTCTTCCACCTGACCGGTGAAGTCGCCAGGCCACCAGGTTTCCGGATCATCTTGGGCAAGCAGGTACACCTCGGTTCCTTCGTACTGCCATTGACAGAGCAGCGTATCGAATAGCTCTCCGTCGATGTCTGTGTCGTTCAGTAGCAGCGCGTTGTCCCCTCCGGACGACCAGAGGGGCGATGCGAACCAACCCACAATGGAGCCCTCCTGTCTGGGCTCTATGAGCACCACGCTATCATCAGGAATGCGCTCGGCTAATGTGTGCAACAGGTTCAGCGCCCCCGTGGACCCCTGGTGAAACCAGTAGGGACCCGACACGCCAAGCAGTAGGGCTGCAGTCAATCCCACTGCACCCAATGCCAGCCACCTGGTTGTGCGCCGCCGGCCAAGCCAAGAGATGAGCGAGGCTCCAAAAAGGTACATGGCTGGCAGCACCTCGGGCAAGAGGCGGCGGAGCGCCACAGGATAGACCCTGGCGGTCGTGTATTTCCAAAAGAAGGGGCCGGCAAAGGAGATGACGAATACCAAGAGCAGAATCTGTTCGAAGCGAAGGCGCTTCCGCCAGGGGATCAGGATCACGCCTGCCGCAGCCAGCCATACGAAGAGCGGGCTCAAGTACCTGGCGGTTATGGCCAATATCTCCTCACTGTGCGTCGCCCAGAGGCTGCCATCCGCCAGGCGCACGTACGTCGGGAAGAGGGGCCGGATCCAGAGCGCGAAGCTAACGCCAACGACCACGAGGACGGCAAGCCCCCAACGAAAGAGGTGCCCGCGCCACAGTTCGGACATGCGGCTTGCCAGCCATCCTATCAATGCGACTACTGCCAGTGCTGCTGAAGATGCACCCAGTTGGACACCGATTGGAAGCTCTAGCAGAGATCTGAGATGTCCGCCCAGCACGATCTCGGCTGTTGCCCCGGTGTAAGGCTGGTTCATGGTCCACACTGTGAATGCTGCAGTCACTGCCGCGCCAAGCAGAACCAAGGCGGTTGCTTTCCAGTCGCGTCGCAGCGCAAGCAGGACAAGGAAGAGGTGCAGCGTGGGCACGACCAGGATAAAGTCGATGCGGGCGGCAAAGGCTGCCGTCAAGGCGGCAAGAGCCAGCAGGAGGTAGGCGTGCCTGCGCGTCTGCCAATAGGTCACCAGCGCGTAAAGAAGGGATAGTACAAAGAGCTGTCCGACGACCTCTGCGTAGGACGTACGGGAAAAGTACAGCTGGGGAAAGCTCACCAGCTGCCACACAGCTGCCACAGCCCCTGCGCTGTCGCTGAATAAGCGCTTGCCGAGGAAGTAGACTATGACCAGGCTGAGCGTGCCAAAGACCGGCGTGACGTATAGCATGCCTAGCTCCCCACCCAGCATGCCAAATAGTCCCATCCAGACGATGGTCAATGGGGGACGCGAGGAGACGATGGTGTTCTGCCCCGGATCCATCACATAGTAGGCGCCGTAGAGGAGCCCTTCGTAGGACTGGATCTCGATGTCACTGAGCTGCTGCTCAGCCGGGATGTAAAAGAGTTCCTTCTCTTCCTCCGTCAGGCCGTCGAGAGGGGCATAGTGGTAGGACAGCCCGCCGGTGCGCAGGAGCATGGTCGCCGTGTTGGGATAGATGGAGGCGTCGCCGTTCTGTAGAAGTTCCTCGGCGGGCCAACCGTAGAGCAGGCCGCCGGCCACAATCAGGATGGCGAGGAAGAGGGTCTCCCGGCGGGGCGCCGGCCGAGCGAGCGGTTTCAGCAGCCGCCAGGCACCCCAGCCTGCTGCACAGGCGACCGCAACAGCTACTCCAACCGCCCAGGGGCGAAACAGGCCGAGTTGGGCCAGTGCGACAGCGAGCAGGCCAAAGGCGGCAAGGGCGGCTATGAAGGCTGCCCATGCAGTCTCCAGGCCGGACACGCCATCAAGAAGCTGCTCTTTCGCTAACTGGGGCCTTTTCGCCGTCATCACTGATCCGCTACACTGTGATCCAGGTCCGCCTCTCCGCCTACCAGGGCTCGGCTCTGAGCGGCGGGCATTCTGATCCGGGACAAGCCATAGTCATTGGTGCCATCCAAGTGATTCCAAGCCAGACGACGATTGCCACGCCTGGTGCGTGCGACCGCACGATAGGCAGAAACATCCCTGCACAGCAACCCGATTGTCTCGCCGTGCGCACTGCTGCTGCCTGGAATCCATGTGGTTGGATCAACTCGCCGCAAGCTCCTTGACTCTGCGGTAAGCGTCCCACATCTCTGCGGTGGTATTTTCGTGCTCCTGCGTGCCCTTGAATCGGAACGGAGGCATCCACTTTCCCTCAAAGTTCAATGGTTGCAGAAAGGATGTGTAGTCCGAGATTGTAAGCTTTGGCGTGTAGGCAAAGACGTCTCCGCCGATGTGCTGGTGGCTGTCGATTGACTCGATGTATACTTGTTGCAACCGCTCTACCGTATCATATATGAACTTGTTCCTGGCTGAAGCTATGTATCCTGCCGGCTCTCTTATGCAGAACACAGCGCGCTCAGGTGGTCCCCACATCCTGACCAGGGCTTCATATTCACTCGGGCCCAGTGTTGCTTGTTTGTACACCAGATCAACCTGAGCCCCATTGCCTTGGTAGGCATTGTCCAGGATGTTATTCGAAATGTCCCGGAGAAAGCGCTCGTAGTCGAACTTGACGTAGTCAAAATCCTTGGATGCTCTGATCCGTAGCCACTCGGGAATCGGATTCAAGGCAGGGGCAAGTCCCCAATCGCTGACCTGAAGTGCAGAACAGGCCTTGACCATTCGATGCATGTAGGTCGTGCCCGACCGCGGCGGGCCATACACCAACCACCATCTCAGCGTTGGCTTTTTTTTGATCCTACTGCGAGCCATCCGCGATCTGATACCGGCCGAACGGGTGTAGAGGTAGCGCAAGACTCGTCTAGGCATGGATTCGAAACCTCCCATTTGCCAAATTGTAGGCTGAACCGTTCATTACTTCCAATCC
>JASFLR010000297.1:0-5029 GCA_050117995.1 Anaerolineae bacterium | reverse complement strand
ATGGCATCGGGCCGATCCTGGATCTCGACTGGCAAGTCAAGGTACTCGAACACCCGCTCAAAGCTCACCATCGATGTGGCGAACTCGACCTGTACGTTGGACAGAGCGGAGATGGGGCCATACAGGCGCACCAGGTAGGCGGCAAAGGCGACGATGGTACCTATGGTGATGGCTTCGCCGAGTACCAGGTGCCCGCCCGCCCAGTAGATGAGGGCAGTGCCGATGGCGCTAGCGATACCCAGCCCAAGGAAGAACCAGCGCCCGACCAGCGCCCGGCGAACCCCGATGTCGCGCACCTTGCGGTTCGTGTCGCGAAACTGCTCCACTTCCTGACGCTGCCGGCCAAAGGTCTTGACCAGTAACGCGCCATTGATGCCCAGTGTCTCGTTTATGGAGCTGCTCATCTCGGCATTGTACTCCATCGCCTGTCGGCGGATCCTGCGCAGGATCCGGCCCACGCGACGGGCTGGGAGCAGGAAGAGGGGCAGCACCACCACAGACAGCAGTGCCAGGCGCCACTCGATCGAGATCATCACCGCCAGCGTTGATACCAGCGTGATGACGTTTGTGGTGATGTTGGGCAGGGTGCCCGTGACAGCGCTCTGGGCTCCGACGACGTCGTTGGTGAACCTGGAGATGATCTCACCTGACTTGGTGTGGGTGAAGAAGCGCAACGACATCCGCTGCAGGTGGGCGTACATTTCCTGCCGCAGGTCAAAGATGATGCCTTCCCCCATCCTTGCACTAAGGTAGCGCTGCCCGACGCCGATGAGGCCCTCGACCAGAGGGATGCCAATCATGGCCAGTGCCAGCAGATTTAGGCGCCTCACGTCGCTCTGTGGAAGCACGTTGTCGATCAAGTCTCGGTAAAGCAATGGAGGGATCAGACCCAGCATCGATGTCACCGCGATAGCAATCAGGATCAGCACAACGAAGGCCCAGTACGGTCGGGCGTATCCCATCACGCGTCGCAGCAACTCGCGACCAACGCGCGGGCGTCCTTTGGATTCGTCGTAGCGGAGATAGCTCCACCAGCCGCCGCGATGTATCATGCCTACTTCACTCCTGACTTGATAGGACCATTATAACACATATGTTCTGAACCGTGGAATAGGGTTACGGGAGTTGCGTCCCAAACGCGGATTCATGCAGTCTGTGGTTCTCTACGTTTTTCCGGGCTGTGTGCTAGCCAGCAGTTGCTCCAAAGCCCGGCGGGTGGGAAGGGAAGGCTGGGCGCCATGGACAGTGGTAGCCAGCGCGCCTGCTGCATTCCCCCACTTGACTGCATCGATCAGGTCCATGCCCTCTGCCTGGGCCACGGCTATGCCAGAGACAAAGGCATCGCCCGCAGCAGTGGTGTCGACTGCTTGCACCTGAAATGCTGGCACCACCTCCATGCGGCTTTCCTGAGCCAGCATGGCACCCCTGTCACCCAGGGTGAGCACCACGGCCCCGACGCCCAGCTGCAGGAGCGATGCGGCAGCCGAGCCAGCCTGATCCAGGCTCTCGACAGATGTACCCGTCAGAATCGCTGTCTCGCTCTCGTTGGGGATCAGCACGTCGATCAGGGCTAGTAGCCGATCGGGCAGGGGACGCGCCGGGGCGGGATTGAGAATCACCGTCACGTCGTGGCGTTGGGCCAGCTCTGCGGCACGGATCACTGCGTCCAGCGGGCTCTCCAGTTGCAAAAGCAGGATATCGGAACCAGCGATCGCGCTCTCGGCGGCATTCACATCGGCGGGGCATAGGCGCATGTTTGCCCCTGATGCGACCACGATGCTGTTCTGCCCGGCCTCATCGACCACGATGAGGGCCACGCCAGTGGGGGCCTCACCATCTTGCACCACAAAGGTCCAGTCAATGCCTGCAACAGCCAGGCCCTCGAGCAACTGGTTGCCAAAAGCGTCACGGCCAAGTCTCCCAACCATAGAAACCTGAGCGCCAAGACGTGCAGCAGCGACTGCCTGGTTGGCACCCTTTCCACCAGGGATCTGCTGGTAGGCACTGCCGATGATCGTTTCGCCAGGGCGCGGTATGCGTGGAGAGCGGACCACCAGGTCCATATTCAGGCTGCCGGTGACGGCGATCCGAGCGGTCACGTGCCCTAAGCCGGCGTGCGCAGCGGACTCATCTGCCTGAGCTTTTCCACGATGCCGGGCAGGATCTCCAGCACGTACTCGATCTCCTCCAGAGTGTTCTCCTTGCCTAGGCTCAAGCGCAGCGAGCCGTGAGCTACCTCGTGGGAGAAGCCCATCGCAGACAGCACGTGAGATGGCTCCAGAGATCCACTTGTGCAGGCAGACCCGCTGCTGGCTGCTACCCCTGCCAGATCCAGGTTGAGCAGAATCGACTCGCCCTCGATATATCTGAACAAGAAGCTGGCATTGTTGGGCAGGCGCTGTGTGGGGTGTCCGGTCAACTGGCTGTCGGGGATTCCCTCCAGCACACCGGAGATCAGTCTGTCCCGCAACTGGATGATGCGTGCATTTGACGCTTCCATTTCCTGCGTAGCCAGCTCTAGCGCGGTGGCCATGCCGACGATATAGGGCACGTTCTCTGTGCCGGCCCGCCGGCCGTACTCGTGACCTCCACCGGTCTGGGTCGGCAGTAGGGGCACGCCGCGCCGGGCATAGAGCAGGCCAACGCCTTTGGGCCCGTAGAACTTGTGGGCCGAAAGGGAGAGCAGGTCCACATTCTGAGCTCTTACATCGAGGGCAATAGCCCCGCCAGCCTGCACCGCGTCGGTGTGGAGGGGGATCTTGTGCGCGCGGGCAATCTCGCCGATCTCGGCAATAGGCTGGACAGTACCCACCTCGTTGTTGGCGAACATAATACTGATAATCGCTGTATCTGGACGGATGGCGCGCTCGACGTCGGCCGGGTCCACCATGCCGAATTGGTCCACCGGTACGGTGCTCACCTCAAAGCCAAAATACTTCTCAAGCTGTTCTACCGTATGCACGATGGCGTGGTGCTCGATCGGCGAGGTGATGATATGATTCTTCTTGAGCCGCCTCTGTCGCTCAAAGGCCACGCCGCGCAGCGCCAGATTGTCACTCTCGCTGCCACAACTCGTAAAGAGGATCTCCTTGGGCGCGCAGTTCAGTATGTCAGCCAACTTTTGTCGCGATTGATCCAGTGCGCGGTGGGCGTCGCGTCCGAGTGCATAGATGCTAGAAGCATTTCCGTAATGCTGCGTCCAATAAGGGAGCATGGCTTCCACCACCCTTGGATCAACGGCGGTGGTGGCGGCATGATCGAGGTAGACTATGTGCTTTGATCTTTCCATGACGTGTGTGCTCACTCCTTTGTGATTTCTTGCTCCTCTTCACGTCCCGCTGGGGGATCATCGAAGAGGTCTGTGCTCAGGTAGCGTTCGCCGGTATCGGGCAATAGGGTTACAACTACCCTATCTTTGCCAAGGCGTGCAGCCACTTGCATGGCTGCCCAGGCTGCTGCGCCTGATGAGATGCCAGCCAGGATGCCTTCCTTGCGTGCCAGGCGCCGGGCAGTCTTGGCTGCGTCCTCATCGGTCACCTGGATGATCTGGTCGATGATATCGGTGTTCAGTACCTGTGGCACGAATCCAGCGCCAATGCCCTGGATCCTGTGCTTACCCGGCGCGCTGCCCGACAGCACCGGGGACCCCGCTGGCTCGACGGCTACTATCTCAACGCCGGGCACCGCGTCCTTCAGGATCTCACCCACGCCCGTGATCGTGCCGCCTGTGCCGACGCCGGCGACAAAGGCGTCCAGGTGACCTATCTGTTTCAGGATCTCAGCAGCCGTCGCGCGCCGGTGAATCTCGGGATTGGCTGGATTCGAAAACTGCAGCGGCATGAAATAGCCGTGTTCACGGGCCAGCTCCTCAGCGCGGGCAATAGCGCCCTTCATGCCCATCTTGCCCGGGGTCAGTACTACCTCTGCCCCGTAGGCGCGCATCAGGGCAGAGCGCTCTGCGCTCACACCCTCGGGGATGATCAGTACCAAGTGGTACCCCTTGACCGCGGCTACCATGGCAAGTCCGATGCCCGTGTTGCCACTTGTAGGTTCTACGATAGCACCGCCTGGCTGAAGCAGGCCTGCTTCCTCGGCCGCTTCGATCATCGCTTTGGCGATGCGGTCCTTGACACTGCCTCCAGGGTTGAATCGTTCCAGCTTGGCCCAGACCTGGGCCGCATCGGAAGCGGGTAGTCTTTGCAGGTGGACCAACGGCGTGTTGCCGATTAGGTCCAGTATTGTCTCAGCTTGGCGCGGTTTCATCACTTCTTTCCCTTGTCTTCAGCACCCAACCACATACAGGTGACCGGTACTTCTTCCTCCCAGTCGAGGGGTGTCATCTTGGTCAGGTCACGCATCTGCCCTTCCAACAGCTCAACACGGTCAACCAGGCATCGTAGCGTCTCCACCACGGGGTCAGGAAGGCGACCATGGTCCAGGATGTCAATGGGCTGTGAACTCAGACGTCTTCCGTTGATACGCGTGACCCGCCCGGGCACGCCGATCACCGTGGCCCCTTCAGGAACCGGCTGGACCACTACTGAACCTGATCCCACCTTGGCGCCGTCACCTATGGTGATTGGACCGAGGATGATTGAGTTGGCGCCGATGACGACGTTGTTGCCAACGGACGGATGGCGCTTGCTGTGCTCTGACGAGGTGCCACCCAGGGTCGTTCCCTGGTACATCAACACGTCATCGCCAACCTCAGCTGTCTCTCCAATTACCACGCCTGAACCATGGTCGATGAAGAAGCGGCGACCGATCTGTGCGCCTGGATGGATCTCGACGCCAGTAATGAACCGGTTGAAATGTGATACCAGTCGGGCTAAAAGGAAACGCTTGCCTTTCCATAGGCGATGGGCCAGACGGTGGAACCAGTTTGCGTGCAGGCCCGGATAGCAGGTCAGTACCTCAAAGAGACTGCGGGCTGCCGGGTCTTTGTCGTAGATGGTCTGGATATCCTCGCGCAGGCGCTCACGCCAGCCAATCGATGCCTGGCGAGTCTGCTTGTCGAGGCTCCGTGCAT
>JASFLR010000296.1:0-5029 GCA_050117995.1 Anaerolineae bacterium | reverse complement strand
CCTCGCAATTAGCACTGTGCCTCGATGCATGAGTGTAACCAGATGCATATGTCCTCTTTTATTGCAACAGAACAGCGTCACAGTTGTCACAGTCCCCACCCACCGTTCGCCGACGTCCCCCATTGTCACCCGCCCCATTTTGGGCTATAATCGAGCCATGGCGCTCACAGATCTCGTCATCCGCAGCCAACTCATCCCGCCGCGGCAGCGCAGGGGCGTCCTGCGCCGGTCCCGCCTGGAGGCGCGCCTGGCCGAGGTGCTCGACTATCCACTGACCCTGGTGCAGGCCGGCACCGGCTATGGCAAGAGCACGGCCCTGGCCTCGCTGGGCAGCACGGGCGCGCGCCTGTGCTGGTACACCGTCACCGATCCCGACCGCGACCCGCTCCTCTTCCTGGCCCACCTGGTGTGCGCCTTCCAGCCCCGCGACCCCGACTGGTGCGAGCCGGCCATGGCTGCCCTGGAGGAGGCGGGCGGCCGGGTCACGCCCGAGGCCCTCACGCCGCTGCTGAATGCCCTCACCATGGAGCTGGACGGCGACGAGAGCCCGGCGGGCGAGGCGATCCTGGTGCTGGACGACTATCACCTGGTGGACGCCGTGCCCGAGATCGGGGCGCTGGTGGAGCGGCTGGTGGATTACGCCCCGCCCCAACTGCACGTGGTCATCTCCACGCGTCAGATGCCGCCCCTGGAGGCGCTCACCCGCTGGCGGGTCAAGGACCAGGTGCTGACCATCACCCGATCCGACCTGGCCTTTACCGCCGGCGAGATCGAGGCCCTCTACCGCGAGCAGTACGGCCATCCCCTCTCGGGGGCGCAGGCGCGGGCGCTGGCAGCCGAGACCGAGGGCTGGGCCATCGCCCTGCAGATGGTGTGGCAGAGCCTGCAGAGCGGCAGCGTGCCCGGCCTGGACGCCATCCTGGGCCAGCTCCCCTCCACGCTGGAGATGCTCTTTGACTACCTGGCCCAGGACGTGCTGGCCCGCCAGCCGGCGGACGTCCAGCGCTTTTTGCTGACCACGTCGGTGCTGCGGCAGATGGACGGCGCTGCCTGCGATCACCTGCTCGATGGGCAGGACAGCGCCGGCACCCTGCACAGCCTGCACGAGCGGGGCCTCTTTGTGGTCTCGCTGGGCGATGGGACCTACCGCTACCACCACCTCTTTCACGATTTCCTGCAGGCCAAGCTGGGGGAGGATGCCGGGCGGGCGCGGGCGTTGCACCGGCGCGCCGCCGCCTATTTCCACGACATCGACCAGCCGGAGGAGCGGGTCTATCACCTGCTGGAGGCGCAGCAGTACGACCAGGCGGCGCACCTGCTGGAGGAGATGGGGCCGGGGCTGGTGCGCCAGGGGCGCTTTGACAGCCTGGGCGCCTGGATCTCGTGCCTGCCCGCCCAGCACCGCGATGCGCGTCCCGGGCTGCACCTGCTGCTGGGCGATATCCTGCGCCTGCGGGCCGATTTCGACCAGGCGCTGGAGCATTATGGGGCCGCCGAGCAGCTCTATGTGGCGCAGCGGGAGCGGTTGGGGCGCAGCCGGGCCCTGCGCGGCGAGGCCCAGGTCTACCTCGATACCGTGCGCCCGCTTATGGCCGGCAGCCTGCTGGAGGAGGCGCTGCGCCTGCTCGAGCCCGCCGAGCACCGCCAGGAGACGGCGGCGCTGCTGGATCAGCTGGCGGAGAACAAGCTGAACCTGGGCCATCCCGCCGAGGCCCAGATCCTGCATCACGAGGCCCGGCTGCTGCGCGCCGAGACCGACCCCGGTGACGTCTACCTGGAAGCGCGGGCCATGGTGCGCACCGGGCGGCTGGCCGAGGCGGCCCAGCTCCTGGAGGCGCGGGCCGAAGAGGAGCGCCGCGCCGACCAGGAACGCCGGGCGGGCAGCTCGCGGCCCCAGCGCTTTCACCGGGAGACGCTGCTGCTGCTCTCGCTGGTGCACGCCCTGACCGGCGAGGTGCAGGCCGCCGACCGTTACGCCCGCGAGGGGATCGCCATCGGCCAGCGGCTGGGCTCGGCCTTTGTCGAGGCGGTGGGCAATATGCGCCTGGGACACGCCATCCAGTTGCAGGGCAGCCATCCGTGGCAGGGCCCCGAGTACGATGCGCTCCAGCGGGCCAGGACCCACTACCAGCGGGCCATCGAGCAGGTGCGCAGCTTCAGGGTCATGCGCACCCAGGTGGAGGCGCTGTGGGGCCTGTGCCGGGCCCACGGCTACGGCGGCGACCTGCCCGCGGCGGAGGGGCACGCCGAGCAGGGCCTGGAGATCGTGCGGCGCTCGGGCGACGAGTGGATGGAGGACCTGGTCCTGGTGTCGCTGGGGGCCAGCTACGCCCTGGCCGGCAAGGCGGGGCGGGCCGGCGACACGCTGGACAAAGCGCTGGCGGGATTCCGCCGCGTGGGCGATTCGTTCGGAGAGGCGGCGTCGCTCCTGTGGCAGGCGCTGGTCGCGGCGTGGCAGGGCGAGGATGATGTCTCGCTGAAGCACCTGGCGGCGCTGCTGCCGCTGGCCCACGAGCAGGGGTACGACGCGCTCCTGGTGCGGCGCACCCTCATCGGCCTGGCCGACGAGCAGGCGGCGGTGCCCCTGCTGCTGGCGGCCCGGGAGGCCGGGATCGAGGGCGAGTACGCAGCGCGCCTGCTGGACCGGATGGGCATGGCGGGCGTGGAGGCCCATCCGGGCTACCGGCTGGCGGTGCGCGCGCTGGGGCCGTTCGCCGTGTGGCGCGGCTCGGAGCCGGTGGACGCCCGCGACTGGAAGCGGGAAAAGGCGCGGCAGATCTTCCAGCTGCTGCTCACCTACCGGCGGCAGTGGTTCTACCGCGAGCAGATCACCGATCACCTGTGGCCCGACCTTCCGCCCGATGCCGCCGAGCGCGATTTCAAGGTGGCGTTGAGCGCGCTCAACGGGGCGCTGGAGCCGGACAGGCCGCGGGGCGAGACTCCCTTCTTTGTCACCCGGCGCGAGAGCGTCTACGGGCTGAATCCGGCGGCGCCCGTCGCAGTCGACGCCGACGATTTCGAGCGCCTGGCGGCCTCGGACGATGTGGATCAACTGCGCCAAGCGCTGGCCCTGTACCGCGAGGACTACCTGCCCGACAGCGTGTACGAGGACTGGTCGGCGGCCGAGCGGCAGCGGCTGCGACACCTGTACCTGCTCACTGCCGAGCGGCTGGCGCGGCACCTCTTCCAGACGGAGCAGTGGGACGAGGGGATCCAGGTGTGCGAGACGATCCTCGGCCGTGATAATTGCTGGGAGGGCGCCTACCGCCTGCTGATGCGGGCCTACGCCGCCCAGGACAACCGGGGCCAGGTGCACAGCGTGTACCAGCGCTGCGCGTCCACCCTGGAGGAGGAACTGGGCGTCGAGCCCTCGCCGGCTACCCGGGCGCTCTTTGAAGAGTTGGGCTGAACGGGCCGGAGGGAGCAGCCCGCCCGATGAGAGGGAGAGGAGATGAGCAGCCGGACCTGGCAGCTGCATAGTGTCTTTGGCTCGCTGGCCCTGGCGTTGATCGTGCTGGCGGCATGGGGAGCCGCACCGGCGCGCTCCGCCTCCGCCACGGTTCTGATCACCGCCGTCTACTATGACACCTATGCAGATGGTCAGCTGGACGAGGCGTTTCGCCTGCAGAACGTCAGCAGCGCTACGGTCGACCTGGCCGGCTGGACCATCACTGACGGTCAATACGAGGGTACCATTACCCTTCAAGGCTCCCTGGCGCCGGGCGAGTCGCTCTGGATTGCCCGCCAGGCCGTCGATTTCGCCCTGGAGTTCGGCTTCTCCCCGGCATACGAGTATCAGTCTGACACCGACCCCGCGGTGCCCGATCTCACCATGTCGGGGAGTGTCGCCCTCGCCGACGATGGCGATCAGCTCCTGCTCAAAAATGGCGAGGCCCTGGTCGATTCCGTGGTCTGGGAGGATGGCGACACGGAAGACGCCGGCTGGTCCGGTCCCACCGTCGAGCCCTACGGCCCCACGACCGCCTTTGCCAGGGAGGGCCAGGTGCTGTACCGCATGCTGGACCAGTCCACGGGGCAGCCGGTCGCCGATACCGATACCGCGGCTGATTGGGCCCAGGCCATGGACGATGGCATCAACGGCAAGAAAGTCCAGTATCCGGGCTGGGATCTGGAGGAATTCTTCTTTCCGGAGACCTTTACCGAAACAGCCACCCTCACCTATGCCATTGCCCCCGACAATATCTACGACGCTGTCCTGAGCCAGATCAACCAGGCCACCACCAGTATCTACTACGAGGGGTACACCTTTAAGAATGCCCATCTGGCCGATGCCATCGTGGCGCGGATGACCGGGTACGAGTTTCCGGCCCCGACCGTCAGGATATTGCTCGAGGGCGAGCCGGTGGGCGGCATCACCGACCAGGAGAAATGGATCTGCCAGCAGATCGAGGAGGCCGGCGGCGAGGTCTACTTTATGTACAACGACAGCGCCGGCGGCGTGCACGACCGGTACACCTACCAGCATGGCAAGTGGATGGTCATCGACGGGGATACGCTGCTCACCGGCTCGGAGAACTTGAACTACTCCTCCATGCCGGCGGACGACAAGGCGGACGGGACCGAGGGCAACCGCGGCGTGTGGCTCATCACCGACGCGCCCGGCGCGGTCGCGCACGCCATGGACGTCTTTGAGCACGACCTGGACCCCGAAAATCACAAGGACCTCTTCCGCTGGACGGCCTCTGATCCCACCTACGGCGCGCCTGCGCCGGGGTTCGCACCCGACTATAACTCCGGCGGCACGAGCTACCCCGTGCAGTTCCCCACGCCGCTGACGATGGCTGGCACCTTCTCCTTCGAGATGGTGCAGTCGCCAGAAACCAGCCTGCGTGATTCGGACAGTCTGTTGGGGATGGTGGCGCGGGCCGGCTCTGGCGACCGCGTCCTTGTTGAACAGTTGTACGAGTATACCTTCTGGGGCCCGACGACGAGCAACCCCGCCGGAGATCCGAACCCGAGGCTGGAGGCCTACATCGACGCGGCGCGACGGGGCGCCGGCGTGCGCATC
>JASFLR010000295.1:0-5037 GCA_050117995.1 Anaerolineae bacterium | reverse complement strand
GCTAGACCCCAGTGACATTGAAGCGCTCTACATCGGCAACTATTCCAGTGACCTATTCGAGGGCCAAGGCCACACCGGGCCCATCATGGCCGATTGGGTTGGGCTTACGCCACGCCCCGCGACCCGGGTGGAGGACGCGTGCGCCAGCAGCGGCGTGGCCCTGCGCCAGGGGATCATCGCCATTGCGTCGGGCCTGTACGACGTCGTCCTGGTGGGCGGCATCGAAAAGATGACCGACCTGCCCACCGAGCGCGTCACCGACACATTGGCCACAGCCGGAGATGCGGTCTATGAGATCCCACCGGGCTTTACCTTCCCCGGGTTCTACGCGGCGATGGCGACGGCCTACATGGCCCGCTATGGCGCGACGCCGGAGACCTTTATGCGGGTGGGCATCAAGAACCACAGTAACGGCGCGCTCAACGACAAGGCGCAGTTCGGAGCCACCATTGGCCAGATCATGGAGGGAAAGGTAGCGCGGGCGAAGGCCAAGGGCTATCCCGTTCCCACGTGGGGCGACGAGATGGATTTTCTGCACGACGACCGCGCCAACCCGATCATCGCCTGGCCGATGCGGCTGTTCGACTGCTCACCCATTTCGGACGGCGCAGCGGCTCTGCTGCTGGTGAGCGAGGAGCAGGCAGGGTCGTTTAGCAACGCCCCGCTCTATGTGATTGGCTCGGGACAGGCCAGCGATACGGGGCTGCACGACCGGGCCGACCTGACCACGATCCGCGCGGCGAAGCTGGCAGGCCAGCAGGCCTACGAAATGGCCGGACTGGCTCCTGCCGACATCAAAGTCGCCGAAGTCCACGACTGCTTCACGATCGCCGAGATCATTGCCACCGAGGACCTGGGCTTCTTCCCCGCTGGCGAGGGCTACCGGGCAGCCGAGGAGGGCCTGACGGCGCGGACAGGGGCGAGGCCTATCAACTCTTCGGGAGGGCTCAAGTCGAAGGGGCATCCGGTCGGTGCCTCGGGCGCGGGCCAGGTGGTAGAGATGTGGAAGCAGTTGCGCGGCACCGCTGGCGAGCGGCAGATCCCGGGCAATGTGGACCTGGGGCTGACCCACAACGTAGGCGGCACCGGGCAGACGTGCGCCGTGCACATCTTTGAGCGGAGGTAGCCGATGAGCGAGAGAACGATCACAGGGGAGGCGTTTTACCAGTACCTTGGCGAGCAAAAGCTCATGGGCAGCCGATGCCAGTCATGCGGGACGCTGCACCTTCCGCCACGCCCACTCTGCCCGGCCTGCTACAGCGGCGATGTGGACTGGGAGGAACTCGGCGGCAGGGGCAAGTTGGTCGCTTTTACTACGGTCCATATCGCACCGACGGCCATGATCGAGGCAGGCTACGGGCGGAAGAATCCCTACTGTACCGGTATCGTGCAACTCGACGAGGGTCCGGCCATCAGCGCCCAGATCATGGGTGTGGATCCGGCCAAACCGGAGCAGATCGACATCGGCATGCCGGTACAGGTTGCCTTTGTGCAGCGAGGCGAGGGCGAGGGACAGCGTACCTACCTGGCCTTTGAGAAGGTCTAGGATCCAGGGGGCAAGACAACCGGGACAGACGCGCTTTAGGGAGGCATTATGCCCAGGGTAGAGGTCAACGACATCGAGATCTACTACGAGCTGCACGGTCCGGAGGACGCCAGCGTGCTGGTGCTGTCCAACGGCGTACTGATGAGCACAGCCAGTTGGGCCTTTCAGACTCCGGTGCTGGCAAAGCATCACCTCCTGTTACTCTACGATTGCAGGGGCATGTGGCAATCGGAGCACCCACCGGGGCCGTACACGATGGAGCAGCACGCTGACGACCTCGCCGGGCTTCTCGATAGACTGGGGATCGACCAAGCGCACATCGGCGGCACTTCGTACGGCGCAGAGGTGAGCATGGTCTTTGCGCTCAACTACCCAGAGCGGACGCGCAGCCTTCTGGTGACCTCGGCCGTCAGCCAATTGGACCCGCTGTTGCGGGGCCTGGCCGATATCTGGATCGGGGCGGCCCGCGCGCACGACGCGGAAAGGCTGTTCCAGGCTGTTTACCCGTTCACCTTCTCCGAGGGCTGGATAACGGCCAACCAGGAGGTGCTGGACCAGGCGAGGGAGCGCTACAAGTTGCTGGACTTTGACGCGTTCGTCGAGCTTATGCTCTGTTTTTCCAGGCTGGATATCACCGCCGACCTGCACCGGATCGCGGCACCCACGCTGGTGGTGGCAGGCGAACTGGACATGCTAAAGCCGCGCAGGTATTCGGAGGTTATTACCCGCGAGATACCGGGCGCCGAGTTCGCCCTTATCCCACATGCCGGTCACGCCGCCATGTGGGAGCAGGCGGGTGTGTTCAATTCCCTCGTCCTTGGCTTTTTGGCCAAGCATGGGGAGCGCTAGCTGCGCATCCCGGAGGACGACCGATGGTAGATATCGCGGCGCGCGCCGACTTCTATGTAGGGCAACAGGCCAGCTTGACCAAAACGGTCACGGATGCGGACGTGACAACCTTTGCCAATCTCGTCGGCGATCACAACCCGATCCACACCGACGACGAGTACGCCCGCAAGAGTCGTTTTGGTAAGCGCCTGGCGCACGGCGTCTTTACGGGCGGTCTGATCTCAGCGGTTTTGGGGAACCATCTGCCCGGGCCGGGCTGTATCTATCTCAGCCAGCAGCTCGAGTTCCTGGCCCCTGTCTTTATCGGCGACACGATCACCGCCGTGGTCGAGGTCACCTCGTGGCGGCCTGAGAAACGGATCATTACCTTCAAGACCGATGCTTACAACCAGGAGGAGAGGCAGGTGGTCACCGGCAAGTCGGTCCTGCTGGTGGAGTAGAGGCCATATCGGGGTGGCTGTGGGCGGTGTTAGGACGTGGACTGTGGTCCACGTCAAGCAGCAGGTAGGCGGGGGCTATCTCATTTGTGTTTAGCGATCTGCCAGCGTAGGCACCTTGATCACGTCGACGGGTATTCGCGGAGGCATCCTGAGCGTTCGACTGAGCTCACGCCGAAGGCCCGTCGAAGGAGCCTCCGCTGGCTGGTGTAGAATAGATCAAGAGACCCTAGCAAGGAAGCAGTTTTGCTGATAGAGGGGGGAAGGGACAAAGATGTACCACTTTGACTGGATAGCGCGACACGCAGAACGCACGCCCGACAAGTTGGCCATGGTCGATGCCCACAGCGGGCGGCAGTTCACCTACGCACAGCTCAACGAGCGGGCCAATCGCTTTGCCAGCTTTTTGCAGGATACCCTGGGCATCCAACAGGGCGACCGGGTGTCGATCCTGGCGCAGAACAGCTCGGATTACTACGAGGTGCTGTTCGCCTGCGGCAAGATGGGAGCCATCCTGAACACTCTCAACTGGCGGCTTGCCGTGCCGGAGCTTGAGTATATCCTGAATGACTGCGCGCCCCGGGTGCTGCTCTACGAGCCAGCGTTTGCCGAGGCAGTCGACGCGCTGCGACCCCAGATCAGTTGCGAGGTCTATGTGGTCATCGGCGAGGATGCACCCGACGGTGAATACACATACGAGGGCGCGCTGGCTGCTGGCAACCCGCAGGGTGTGGCGATGCCGCTGCTCACCTATAACGACACCTGGGCCATACTCTACACCTCGGGTACGACGGGCCGGCCCAAGGGCGCGCAGGTGACCTATGGCAACTTTTTCTATAATGCGGTAGGCATGGGGCGGGCCATCGACCTCAACTCGGAGGATGTAAATCTCAACGTGCTGCCTACCTTTCACGTCGGCGGTCTGGGGCTGTATGCCGGGCCAACCTTTCATGCAGGCGGGACACTGGTCGTGATGCGGGCCTTTGACCCGGGCGAGTTTCTGCGCCTTATGGAGGAGTGGAAGGTGACAGCCTTGTTGCTGGTACCCTCCATCTACCTGGTGCTGGCCCAATACCCTGACTTGGAAAAGTACGACCTGTCGGCGGTTCGCCACTGGGGCAGCGGCGGATCGGTGTTGCCACCCTCGCTGGTCCGGGAATACGCCGAGAAAGGGATCATCATCCAGCAAGGGTTTGGTATGACCGAGACCGGGCCCACTGTCTTTATCATCACTGAGGAGGACGCTGTGCGCAAGGCCGGCTCGGTGGGCAAGCCGGTGCTCCACACCGACGTGTGCATCATGGACAGCGAGGGGAATGTGCTGGGCCCTAACGACGTGGGCGAGTTGTGCATCCGGGGTGGAAATGTCACGACTGGCTACTGGAACCGGCCCGAGGCCACAGCCGAAGCCATCGTGGAGCACCGCGGACTCTTGGGACGGTGGCTGCACTCCGGGGATGCAGCCATGTACGACGAGGAAGGTTTCTACTACATCGTCGACCGCTGGAAAGACATGTTTATCTCCGGTGGCGAGAACGTCTATCCGGCGGAGGTGGAGAATGTGATCTACCATCATCCCGCCGTCGCCGAGGTCGCCGTCATCGGCGTGCCGCATCCCCGGTGGCAGGAGGTGGGCCGGGCGCTGGTGGTGCTCAAAGAGGGCCAGGCGCTCAAGGAGGCGGAGATCGTCGACTTCTGCCAGGGCAAGCTGGCCAAGTACAAGATCCCGAAATCGGTGATCTTTGTAGATGCGCTGCCCCGCACCGCGGCAGGCAAGGTGCTCAAGCGAGAGTTGCGGGAAATGTATGGGGAGTAGGCAAGTGGGCGAGTTTGTAATCGTGGAGCGGGATGGACCGGTAGCATTGCTGACGCTGAACCGGGCGGAGCGACACAATAGCCTGGTGCCCGGATTCCTGCGGGAGATTCTGGCTGCACTCGAGTCGGCAGGCGCCGAGCCAGAGGTGCGGGCTCTGGTGTTCCAGGCCAACGGTCGCTCCTTCTCGACGGGCGGCGACGTGCGTGGCTTCTACGAGCACCTGGAAGACCTGGAGGCCTACTCCAGCGAGATTGTGGGGCTATTGAACCAGGTGATCCTAGCGATGATCGAGCTTCCGGTTCCGATCGTAGCGGCGGTGCACGGCATCGTCACCGGCGGCTCGATGGGACTGGTGCTCGGGTCCGACGTCGTGCTGGTCGCGTCTGAGG
>JASFLR010000294.1:0-5039 GCA_050117995.1 Anaerolineae bacterium | reverse complement strand
GCGGGGACGAGCTCGTTGCCCTGATCGACTTTGACGATGCGAACTGGACCTTCCTCCAGTTCGATCTGGTGGGCCTGATTGAGCACTGGGCATGGCCCCATACCGCCCCATTGCTCGACATCGCAGAAGCCCAGCGCATCGCCCAGGCGTATATGGCGCATCGCCCTCTGTCCCCCATCGAACAGCAGCATCTCTACGACGTGTACAAGCTGAGCATCCTATTTGACTGCGTGTGGTTTTTCGCGAGAGGCAGTGCCATCGATTTCAATGAAAGGCGCAAGATTGAAGCCCTGATGCGCTTGGGCCGGCAGAGATTCCTTGACGAGATCTTTCACGACTAGGACAAACCGGGCCAGCTCACAGGGGAGGCACTGCCCGGATCCGGGACCAGGTCCTGCAAGCAGACCAGAGCATCGTCGTGCTGATGGACCTTGGTCATCGCTGATGGATGCTGCAGTCGAGGGCAACCCGTTCGAACTTGCCGGTGATAGGTCCGTATACCTCGATGATCAGTTCAGCGCCTCCGCGCCACACCTGGTAGCGCAGCAGTGGCTCATCAGCAGGCCCGTGGAGCACATCCCCTGCAAGGTTGAACCGCGAACTGCGACCGCAGCAGGCCAGCACCCCCTCACCGTACAAATAGTCCAACTCCTTGCCATTGTGCGTGCATGCGTTGGCAAATGCCCGGTAGTCCGCTTCACCAGGGCGCATCACGATCAGCTTGCGTCCGTCTCCATTCACGCCAGCTACCTGGAGTTTGACCGCCTCACCCACCCCAAGCAAGGTCCCCAGCTCGGAGAGGGCAAGGTACACGCGACCATCCTCTACGCGGTAGCTCCCTGCGGGCGCGGGAGGCGTGCTGGATGTCGGGTTGCCCCCACAGCTGCTGGTACCCAACGCGCCGATGCAAGTACAGACCGCAGTGGTCCCCGTCAACGTTATGAACTCTCTACGGCTCAGGCTCATGATGCCTCCCGGTTCTACACACTGGAGTGGCACGACCTGTGGCACCGACATAGTGAACGACCGCAGCCACTCTACCCAGGCTTTCCGGTAGACAGCAAGTATCTAGGCACGCCCGTCTAGCCTTGCCAGGATTGCCTCGGCCCAGGTCTTGGCGCGCTCGAGCTCGCCGTTGAGGAGTGGCCCCTCGTGATGGTGGTGCACGTGAAAGGTCTCCGGGGGCACCAGGCGTTTGCCGCCCAGCTTGCGCAGCTTGCGGTCGACCCGCTTGGCTGCTGTGAAGCGGGCGAGAAGGGCCGACATCTCGTAGGAAGTGTCAAAGGCGGCGACGGGCACGCCGCGCAAGCTACGCCGGGGCAGTTGCTCGAAAATAGGCCGGACAGCTTGGGGCAGGTTCATCTTGTGGGTTGGCGTGCCCATGACCACCAGATCGACGCCTTGAAGGTCCGCCGCCTCGAGCTGTTCAGCGCTCGCTGTGCGCGCTGTCCCCACCTCGTCAAAAGTCTCGGCAATCGCCTCTGCGACCTGCCGGGTATTGCCGAATTCAGAATGATAGACAACCAGTGCGTTCACCGCTCAAAATCCTTTCCTGCACGGCAATATCGATGGGCATTCACTGCCGCCTCGCCCCACTTGAAGAACAGCGTATGCCGCCGCACCGTCGACAAGCGCGTGAAGGTTAGCTGCCCCGAGCCGGCATCGTAGAAAAGCAATTCAATGGCTCGCTCTTTGCCATCCAGCGTTATGCGGACCCATGTGTGCCCGATTTCAACCTTCCACCTCCGGCTCTCGCACAGCCTGCTTGCGCAATCCCTCCAGGACAAACCCCGCGATCCAATCCGCCGGCAGCTGGGATCTACCCTCGTCGTTCACTGCTGAGCCGATGCCCAGGTAGAGGGTCATCAGCAGCGCCGCGGTTGCAACCGGATTGAGCTGGCGGAACAGGCCAATCTCCATGCCGGGGACAAGGATATCGGTGATGAGCAGTTGGTGCATCGGCTGGTAACCCTGCCACATCCGCAGCTTGAACTCTGCATCCGGGCCATTGAGCATGGTGAGCATGACCCGGCCCTGGGCGAGGTTGTCGACGATCCAGGCCAATCCCGCCTCAAAGAAGCGCTGCAAGCGGCGGACCGGGTCGCCTTCCTGCTGTACCTGCTCGACCATATACTGGTGGTGCGAGGCTGCGATCAGGTCGATCAGGGCCAGCATCAGCGCCCGCTTGCTGGGGAAGTAGTTGTAGATGGTGCCCTTGGCAAAGCCGGCCGTCCTCGAGATGCGGTTGATATTGGCGCCGTTGTACCCTTCGCGGGCGAATTCGGCGGTCGCCGCCTCCAGCAGCATGCGCCGCGTATCGCTCATGACCCTGTCGCGCTCCGTGTCCTTGTGGCGTGGCATAGGCTTGACCTCTTCAAAACAATATGGGTGACTGCCCACCCATATTACCACAGATCTGCCGTCGTGTCAAGACCCCAATTCGACCAGTAATGCGGGGAAATCAGGTGAAATCTGCAACGAGCCCAGGCCCAGCCTGGGCTCGCTGAGGCTGAGGCACCTCTCCGCCATGCCGCCGGGGATCGAAAAACCCCTGGCTCTTCCGGAGCCAGGGGCGAGAGATGACAAACCTATCATACTAGGGCGCGCAGCGCTCAAAGGCCGGCAGGTGCATGGACTCTGAGGCTCGCTGCAGCGAGGTGAAGACCCGCACCACGTCTGGATTGTCCACCATATCGAGCAACTGGGCGTAGAGCTCTGCGTTGTAGATCTCTGCCTGGACGCCAGCTTCACATGCTTCCGTCAGGGTATCGAAGGAGGGCGCATTATCTACCCACTCGTTCGCCGGCACCTCGAGCCCGTAGCGGTCGAAAAGCGTCACCAGCGCGGCGATGTGGTTCTCTTCAGCCTTCTGGATGCTGGTGAAGGGTCGCACCGCTCCAAAGTCAGCGATTACCTGCTCGTAGACCGACCAGGCCTTGTACTCATCATCCAGCGCCATCTGCAGGGCCTCTACCTCGGAGGCGTTCAGGTCGCCCTGGGCCACGCCCTCGATGGGGGGCGCGCTCACCGGATCGGCCGCAGCCGCCCTGCGGTGTGTGCCCTCACGGCCGGGATAGGCCCAAGCTACCATCGTACCTACTACCAGTACCAGTACCAACACCACTGCCCCGATTACAAGTATCTTCTTTAGCATTATATCCTCCTAAACAGGCTATCTGTCACTTTTCACTGTGGGAGATTGCTCCTCCCTCGAACGTCATGGTCCCAGTATAGCCTGAGGCTTTGAAAAAGCTATGAAGAAAGTATGCAAAGCTGTTGAAGGAGGATTGTGCTGACTAGGGTTCTACAGAAAGCTCGACACCCAAATCGCGGCAGTAGCGCTCGATCTCTTCAATCACGGCCTTGTCGGGAAGCCGGATAGTTTCCCGCGGCACGCTCATCTGCTCCATCCATTCCCCGCCGATCCAGGTGACGCTCTCGCCATCCGGCAGTTGGCTCAGCAGCGCTTTGAGCCCCTCTGTTCCGTTAGCCGAGACGCTGACCCAGCCGCTCTCGTCGACGGCATTCTCTGCTGATACAATCTCCTCGTAGGTCTTGAGGCGATTGGTGCCGGTGATTAGTACGTGCTGCCACCCCCGGCCGTCCTCTGCGGGCCAGCTGTAGAGCTCGTATCCCTTGGCCGAATGGGGCAAGGACCCCTCCCAGGCAGTGGGTGCCGGCTGCGGCTGAGCGCAGCAGTTCAGCGCTAGCGCAGCGAGTAGGTACAAGCTGTATAGGTGCAGTCCTGAATTGCGCTGCATGATTCTCATGGTCCGCACCACCTCCTCTATACTCACACCAGAGAGATTAGACAGCGTATGAACACTTGTACCAGCGTAACACATCCTTGGTACTGGCAGATGACCGAACGATGGCAAATCAGTGACATCCAGGTGGCCGATCCGGGATATCCCGATTAGAGAGTTCGTTGCGCGAGGGTCCTTGGAGCGTGGTAAGGACCTGGCACAGGCTCCGACTGAACCCTGGAAGCATCCTCTGCCACACAGTGGTGCATGCGGCGTAGCTTAGGCGTCCGGAGCCTGATCCTTGATGCCGGCGAGTTTCCGCGCGAACCCGACCTTTTCCTCCAGATCGGCCAGCCGAGCCAGCATGATCCGCTGTGCCTGGGGCGAGCCTGCGCCGTGCATCGACTCGGTCAGATAGGCCGCCGCGCCGGGCCCCAGGGTCAGGTTCTCCACCAGCCGCAGCATGCGGCACCGATCCTCCGTCGTATAGCGCTCCACGCTGCGCAAGTACTTTGCGAGGTAAAGTCCCACCTCGGGATGCGCTAGGTCCTTCTCCGAGGGCATGGTGACCATCAATCCGCCGGCGATATCCTGTGCCAGCCTCGCAATCTCGTAGGGGAAGCGGGTCACGTTGAGCTTGCACACGTTCGCCAGCAAGAGATCGATCAGGTAGGTGCCCGAGGATGCCGGCGTGCCCTCCGCTGAGCAGGCGATGCCGCAGGCATACAGCGTCTCGTTGAGGTGGATCATCTCCACGATCTTGTCCCGGATGTGCGATGCCCTGTCTGTACCCTGATAGCGGGCCAGTGCCTGGACCGCCCCGATCAGCACATCACCGACGCCCACCTTGCAGCCGCCATAGCTCTGGCGGTGATAGCCGGCAAAGCGCTCGACCAGCAGCCCGCTGAAGGCGCTCTCGCCCGCCATGAACACCCGCTCCCAGGGCACAAAGACGTCATCCAGGATGATGACCGCCTCGTGCCCGCCGAACTGGCGGTTGCCCACATCGATCTGGCCCCCCTCTAGCTTGCGCGTGTCCGACGGCTGCCGCCCGTAGATCATGACGATACCGGGGGCGTCCGCTGGGACGGCAAAGGCAACGGCATAGTCCTGGTCCTGCTGGGAGAGCGCCCGTGTAGGCATGACGATGATCTCGTGCGCGTTCAGGGCGCCGGTCTGGTGGAGCTTGGCGCCGCGCACGACGATGCCATCAGGCCTTCTATCGACAATGCGCACGTACAGGTCCGGATCAGCCTGCTGCGAGGGGCTCAACCGGCGGTCGCCCTTGGGATC
>JASFLR010000293.1:0-5039 GCA_050117995.1 Anaerolineae bacterium | reverse complement strand
ACCTACCGGCGGAGCAGGGACAAAACCCAGGCCGTGGCTGACAGCTTGAGTGGTGGGGGGCATATGGTGGTGCAAGCGCCCGTGGACGATAGCGCAGCCGTGCAGCGCCTGGCCGATGAGGTCGCTGAGCGATATGGGAAGGTCCACCTGCTCGTGAACTGCGCCGGCATTACCCGGCCGGTGGCCCACGACGACTTGGACGGCCTGGACGACGAACTGATCGACCGCATTTTTCGGGTGAACTGGCGCGGGGCCTTTGCCATGATACGCGCCTTCCGGCCCCTGCTGGAGAAGGACGATGGCGGAACTGTAGTCAATATCTCGTCCATTGCCGGGGTGACAGCCGTGGGCAGCAACGTGGCCTATTGCGCCTCCAAGGCGGCGATGAACAGCATGACCATGTCGCTGGCGCGGGCGCTGGCGCCCAAGATCCGCGTCGTATCGGTCTCGCCTGGGTGGGTGCTGGGCGAGTACGCCAAGCGCGCGGATCCAATCTATCTACAGGAGCAAATCGACAAGACGCCGCTCGGTCGACTGGCAACCGCTGAGGACGTAGCAGAAGCCGTTTGGGCTGTTGCGACCCAGTTGACCTTCACTAGCGGCTGCATCATCCCCGTGGACGGCGGTCGCCCGCTGTCGTAGGAGCGCGAGTATTGGACGTCGGGGTGGCTCTTACCCACGAGATTCGCGATGGCCGCTTCAGGCACGTGATCGGAGCGGACGTCATGCTGGAGAGAGTCGCGACGGGATTCCAGTTCGTCGAGGGGCCGGTGTGGCACCCGTACGATAGGTACTTGATCTTTAGCGACATCCTGGGCGATTGCATCTATCGCTGGAGCCCAGAGGACGGGACCATGGTATTTCGCAAGCCGAGCCATATGGCCAACGGCAATACGTTTGACCGGCAGGGTCGACTGCTCACCTGCGAGCACGCCACCAGCCGCGTCACCCGCACCGGTCTGGACGGCTGCATCGAGGTCCTGGCCTCCCATTACCGTGGCAAGGAACTCAACAGCCCCAACGACGTCGTCGTCAACCACAAAGGGGGGATCATCTTCACCGATCCGAACTCGGGGCGGGGACCTCGTTTCGGTGTTGCCCGCGAGCAGGAGCTTCCTTTCCAAGGAGTCTTCTATCTAGACGCCAGCGACAAACGGCTCACCCTGCTCGCGGACGACTTTTCCAGGCCCAATGGTCTGTGCTTCTCGACCGACGGGGAGCGCCTCTTCGTCAACGACACCGATCGCGGACATATTCGCGTCTTTGACGTACAGACCGATGGCACCCTGGACGGTGGCCAGGTTTGGGCTGAGCTGGCAGGGGAGGGCATCGGCGTGGCCGACGGCATGAAGGTCGACCAGGCTGGAAACCTCTTCTGCGCTGGACCGGGTGGCATTCACCTGTTCGACGCCGATGCCAACTGTCTGGGCGTGATCCACATGCCCGAGTACACAACCAATCTGGCCTCGGGCGACGACGACCTGTGCAGCCTGTATGTCACGGCGTCGACCTCGCTTTATCGCTTCAGGACCGAGATACCAGGAATGACCACATTGTAGGCTAACTCGCAGATACGAGTAGGCGTAATTGGGAAAGGGGGTGGTGCTCCAAAAGACTTGGTAGGGCTTGCTTGAAGAGTGTAAGACAAAACACAAAGATAGTAGGAGGAGGAACTGATGAAGAGTACCAAGTTGTTGTTGCTTAGTCTGCTGGTGATTGCCAGCCTGTTGCTGTCCGCCTGTGGCGCGACCGAAGAGCCCGCCGCACCGACGGAACCCGCCGCTGCCGAGCCCACAGAAGAGGCGGCTGCGCCGGAGCCCACGGAAGAGGTTGCCGAACCGGAAGTCGATCCCTCAGCCTGCAACCTTGAGCCTCCAGCCGAGGATACCGAGATCAACATGATCGGCTGGTCGTTCCCGATTACCGACTTTTATGCCGACGAGCTGATGAAATGCGACGATGTCGAGAATCTTGACATCAACACCAACCTGCTGGCATCGGCCGATGCCAAGGAGCAGGTGCGCTTGGCGCTGTCCGCCGGCGGCGACTCGCCGTACGATATCGTTCATTCCGCAAATGCTGGCGTGGCCGAGTGGGCGGCGGCGGGCTGGATGATGCCCCTCAACGACCTCGTCGAAAAGTACTGGGACGAGTACAATCTGGGCGACATCCCCGAGATAGCCTGGGATGGGGCAACCATCGACGGGCAGATCTACGGCGTGCCGATAGTGGCCAACACCTTTCACCTGATCTATCGCCGGGATGTCTGGGATGAGATGGGCTTGGATGTGCCCGAGACCTTTGACGACGTCATCGATATCTGCAACACCATCGGCCTGGACAACCCAGACTGGGACATGCCCTTCGCCATCAACCTCTCGGCCGGTTGGGCCTGGGAGATTGAGTTCTTCCAGTTGCTGCGCGCCTACGGCGGCGACTATATCGATGAGAATAACAATGCGCTGTTCAATAGCGAGGCGGGCGTAAAGGCCCTCGAAATGATCCTGGAAATCGCCAATAACTGCATGGGACCCGATGGCTATTCCTACAGTCTCGACGACCAGGAAGTCGCGCTCGAGTTGGGCACGCTGCCCTCCAGCAATAACTGGGCCAGCCGCGCTGCAAATATGAGCGACCCTGAGCGCACCGACCTGGGAGACGTCATCGACTATGCCCCGGCGCCGCGGGTCAGCGCTGACAGCCCCCGCGTCGCGTCAGCATGGAACGACTTCTACATGATCCCAGCCAGCGTCACCAACGATCCCGACCTCATCTTCCGCATTATCATGGAGGCTGCCGACGAGCAGAGCCAGCAAGAGGCTGCCGCAGTTGGCATGACCACCCGCGCCTCCGCAGCCGAGTATGGCGGACCCTATCTGCCAGCCGCACTACAAAGCCTGGCAGAAGGCATTGGTGCCTACTCCAAGAGCCAGGCCAACGGCATTGTCCAGGCCAAGCTGGCCGAGTTCCTACCTCTGGTGGGCACCGGTGAACTGACCCCACAAGAAGCGCTGGATGCCGCAGCAGCGGCCTATACCGAAGAAGCGACTGCCCAGGGCTATATCGAATAGGCGCTTGCGCTGGAGTATGGGATACGATACTGTACCCCATACTCCAGCCTTTTCCCTTGCACTAACGGCTATCGCCACCGCACCCAAGGGAGGTGACGCATGAGACGCAGTACGTTCTTCCGCTTTGCCGGGCCCAGCATCTTCATCATGACGCTGTTGATGCTGATCCCCCTGATCATGGCCATCTATCTGGGGATGAACTATGTGACCTACAACAACGTCACGCAACCTCAGTGGGTTGGTCTGCGCAACTACATCGAAGTGCTTCAGGACAACCGTTTCTGGCAATCCTTCCTGTTTACCGGAGGGTATATGCTATTCGTGGTTCCTGCCACGATGATTGTTGGCTTCGGTGTCGCCCTGCTCCTGGACCAGGTGTCGACCTTTACCCGAGGCATCTACCTCTCCTTGTTTCTCCTGCCGTTCGTCATCGTGCCTATCGTCGGCACGTTGATGTTCAAGCAGCTCTTCGAGCCGTCGGGGCTCCTGACCTACTTGTATCAAACCATCCTGGGAACGAAATTCCGCTACACCGAAGTATCGGTCAAAGTCCTGATCCTTTTATACGGCCTCTGGTACGTGGCGCCCTTTGCCCTGGTCACCTATTTTGCTGGCTTGCAGACCCTGTCCAAGGACCAGCTGGAGGCAGCCTCTATCGACGGAGCAAGCGTCTGGCAAAAGATCCGCCACATTGTGATCCCCCACCTGCGCTCGCTGACGATCCTGATCCTCTTGATATCGACGATGGATGCCTACCGGGTATTTGATAGCGTCTTTGTGCTGACAGAGATGAATCCGATCTACAAGGCGGACACGGTCATGACCTATACCTTTCAGACGGCGGTTACAGTCCTGCGTCTGGGTAAGGCCAATGCGATGGCCATCCTGACCATTGTGGGCATCATGATCGTGCTGATTCCTAATCTCATCCAATCGTATCGACAGCAAGTAGAGGAGCGGTAACATGGAGAAGGTAAAAAGTCCCACTGGTCGCGTCCTCGTTCACGTGGCGCTGATCCTGTTCTCGGTCTACAGCATGACTCCGTTTTTCTGGACGCTGCTGCAGTCGTTCAAGAATCTGAAGGATGCGAACTCCCGGGTGCCAAAGTTCATCTTCACACCTACCTGGGCTAACTACGAGGAGCTCTGGCTGCGCTCTCTCCCTGAAAACGGCGCCACCATTGCCTTCTTCCTGATGGCGGCGTTGGTGATCCTTGTCTGTTTGCTGCTGTTTGCCAAGTATATTCCCGTTCGCAACGGCGTCATCTATGGCTTTGTGATCGTCGGCTTTGTGGTCCTGTTGTGGGCCATACCGCGCGTCCTGGACATGGCCAAGTTCTATGACTACTTTATCAACACCCTCATCGTGACCGTCGGCACGGTGACAGTCTCGATTACCATCGGCTGTCTTGCCGGGTACGGGCTGGCTAGATACGCGGGAATGGCTGCCGTCGTGGTTCTGGTTGCCGCTCTGGGCTTTCGGGCACTGCCGCGCCTGGCCTTTGTGCTGCCCTACTACTGGATTGGGGCTGCCCTGAATCTACTCGACACCCACCTGTTGGTCATCCTAACGCTTGTGGCAGTCAATCAACCGTTCACCATCTGGATGCTGCGCAGCTTCTTCATGGAGATACCCGGTGAACTGGAGGAGGCAGCCATGGTGGACGGCTGCAACCGGCTTACAGCGTTCATTCGCGTGATCATGCCCATCATGTGGCCGGGCGTCATCTCCACCGCCCTCTTCTCTCTGCTGCTAGCCTACAATGAGTTCTTGCTTGTGCGGCTGCTGACCCAGACGAACTGGACGTTACCTGTGGCCATCTCTCGCTACACTGGTGGAGAAGACCCGCGGCATCTAACACTGGCGGCAGCATCTGCCGTTTCGGCTACCATTCCGATCATGCTTGTGATTCTCTTCTTCCAGAAGAACCTGGTAAAGGGCCTCACAGCTGGAGCGGTAAAGGGCTA
>JASFLR010000292.1:0-5044 GCA_050117995.1 Anaerolineae bacterium | reverse complement strand
TAGGCCGGCCCACGCCAGAGCCACGTTCCCACCGTGCCGAGTATGCCCCCGCCGATCCACAGGGCGAAGAAGGCTCGTTTCTGCCAGCGCTCGCGGATCATGCCCAACCACTTGAATCCATAATAGAAGAGGCTAGTGAATAGAAGCAAGTACGCTGCGAGGCCCAGATATCCGGTGGTCACCAAGGCGTCGAAGGTCTCATTGTGAGAGCGATCCGGAGATGCGTTTCGCTTTTCGAAATGGGCCAGTTCGGGCGGGTAGAAGCGGTTATAGGCTACGTACATCGCTTCTGGACCATATCCGATGATTGGCCTGACTGCGTTTAGCGCATCAGGCCCTCCTTCCTCGCCCGGGGTCTCAATGGGCTCGTGCCAGCCCATCAGATCGATAGCTCCCTCCCAGATCAAGATGCGTACCCGGCCGCTGCCCTCCTCCGTCTGCAGCACCTTGCCGAGCCGGCCAACGTAGCGCACGTCGCGTAGCGTGTCCATGAGGGGTGAGTCAACTGTATTGAAGAGAACGAGGAACAGCACCAGAAGGATAGATGCAGCGCTGATGGTCCAGGTTAGCCAGAGCTTTCGCTTGATCATGCCCATCACCGCGAAGTAGATGAGCAGGCCAGCGAGGAGGCCAAGGACAGGCCCTCGACTTTGCGTGTAGAAGATGCTCGATAGCTGGGCAATAAGGACGACGAAATAGGCTGCAAGGAGCAGCAACCTTACGGCGGGCTTGCCCAGATAGGAGGCAAAGGCCACCATAGCTAACATAAAGATGAGTGCGGCGCCCAGGCCCAGCCAGAAGAAGCTGGGCAGCGCTGGCGGGAAAAAGATCTCCAGAATCCAGGAAAAGCCAACCAGGAAAGCAAAGGTCAGGGGCAAGGACACGGCCAATACCTTTGAGCGGCTTTCAGCGGGGCTGAGCAGATAGACGGGTATCTGCAGTGCAACCCCGACCAGCAAACCCACCCAGCGTATCCAGCCCATCCCATCGTCTACGCGCCAGGCCATGGCTGCAATCAGGAAGGCAACCATGAGCACGAATGCCAGTCCTCCCAAAAAGATGTCGCGGGTCTCGATCTTGCCTGTCGCTACCTTCCAGTTCTCCAGAATCCTGTGGAGGGTTAGAGGCACGATCATGATCATGTAGGCGGCGACAAAGATGGCATTGCCCATGTTGGCAGCGACGCGGCGAGTAACGTTCCCACCCCAGGGCAGCGGATCCAGACCAAAGTGCTGGACGAGGGCGTACAGCGCGATGGGAAAGCTGACAGCTATGGCAGTGTTGGCGATGCGGTTGAACTGCTGCTTGGTGTGCAGTCCCTCGAGCATGAGGAAGAAGATGACGATATAAGCCAGCGTAGTATAGGTCCCTTGCAGTCGCTGGTAACTTCCGAGTAGGCTGATCCTCCACGTGAGCGAGAAGACAGTGCTGATCAGATAGACCAGTACCAGCAGCAGAGTGGGCAGCACTACGGGCATCCTGTAGATTCTCTGCCAAAGCGATGGAGCATCACCTGCTGGCGAATCAGCCCTTCGGCCGGTACGCCAGTCCTCAACGACCCGGATGAGCCAAGCTGCGGCCATCACCAAAGCGATGGAGCGAAGCAGAGAGAGTTTGTCGGGCTCGAAGACCCGGTTGGTATGGATGTTGAAGAATAGAGGCACGATGATCAACGCAGCGAGCCACCCAGCCTCGATCACTTTGTCACAGACGATACTCAATCTGGTGCGCATGAAACCTTCCCTTGCTCGGACTTTATGCTGTCGTCCCTTGCACGGCGCGATCTAACGCAACTCTGCAGGCAGCAGCTCTGCCCTCCATCAGTTGCCGGACCAGGTCTGCCTGAACCAGGCTATGGTGGCTTCCAGCCCCTCCTCAATGGAGGTCCCGGCCCGAAAGCCGAGGATGCTGGTTGCGCGGCGTACATCTGGAACGCGGCGCGGTGTGTCCTCGAACTGGTCATCGAAAAGGCGCTGATAGGGGACGTTCACAATCTCGGAATCAGAGCCGATCTTTGCACGGATGAGCTCGGCCAGAGCTGTGATGCTCATCTCCAGGTCAGCGCCAATGTTGAAAGCCTTGCCAATAGCCTCAGGCACGGTGCCTGCAAGCACGGTGCCACGTACCGTGTCAGCTACATATGTGAAGCAACGGGTCTGGCTCCCATCGCCGTATACCGTCATGGGCTGATTTGACATGGCCTGGGTGATAAACCTTGCTACAACGCTTCCGTAGCCATTGGGATCGATACGGGGTCCGTAGGAGTTAAAGTATCGCACAATGGAAACCGGAAAGCCATCCCGCGCATGTGCCAGGGCGCAGTGCTCGTCGATGCATTTGGACAGTGCATAGGACCAGCGGCTGACGGTGGTGGGACCAACGAGGCAGTCATGCTCCTCTGACCACGGTAGGTGGGGATTCTTGCCATACACCTCTGAGCTGGATGCGATCAGGGTTCGCTTCCAGTGCCTGCGAGCTGTGTTCAGGACAACCTCGGTGCCGGCGATGTTGGTCTGGATCCCCATGAGGGGATCGCTAACTACATGCTTGACACCGGCAACAGCCGCCAGATGATAGACCTGATCCACACCTGCGATCAGTCGATCCATCAGCTTCTGATTCAGGATGTTGTCATTGAAGAACCGGAAACGCTCGTGGTCCAGTAGGTGCTGGACATTGGCGATTTTGCCCGTAGAGAGGTTGTCGACCACAGATACGGTATGGCCGTCGTTGAGCAGTGCATCCACGAGATTGGAGCCGATGTAGCCTGCCCCCCCTGTGATGAGAATTCTCATTGGTCCAGCCCTCAATAAGCTCCTTGAGATAGACGTACATACATGCGGGCGCCTGGTGGTGCGGATGCAGGCAACTGAACCCCGGCCGGTATGGAGAGGTAGACGCCCATGCTGTTGCAGCGTGACGTATTATAGCACATTCCTGGCAGATGGAAAGCCTGGATGGTCTTGGGTCTCTGCCTGGTTCGACAATTTAGGGCGTTCCAAAGGGTCAGATCAGACCGCGGCCGAGTCCCGGCGCTGGTGCAGGCTCTTCTCGATGCTGCGCACCCGCTCCAGAGCATGGCTCCAGCTATACCGCTCCTCGACAAACTGGTGGCCTGCTCGGCCCAATTCCTCCCGGAGCCGGGCATCGGTCAGCAGCTTTACGATCTGCTGGGCGGTGGTGTGGGCATCATCAGCCACAAGTATGTGCCTGCCCGCTCGTGCTCCCAGCCCGTCATTGACCAGCGAGGTGGTGACTACCGGCCTTCCGGCAGCCATTGCCTCCAACACCTTGTTCTGGATGCCAGCGGCGAAGCGCAGTGGCGCGACAAAGACAGCGGCTCTGTTCAAGTGTTCATTCAGGTCTGGCACGAATCCCGTTACGGTTACGGCCGGGGACTGACCCAGTTGCTGGATTTCAGGCGCGGGATCTGCGCCCACGATGCTAAGCGTGCAGTTGGGAAGCTCTTGACGGACCAAGGGGAGCACTTGTTGTGCGAGCAACTTTGCAGCGTCCATGTTATGAAGTACGCGCAGGTGTCCTACAAAGATCAAGCTGTCGCGGATGCAGGGCTGGCCGGTTGGATGAAACTGCTCCAGGTCGACGCCATTTGGCACGACACGGATATTCGCTTCTGGACACGAGTGTGCGAGTACCTGCCGATCTGATTCGGAGATCAGCCAGGTCTCTTCGAATGTTTCTGCCACCCAGCGCTCGTAGCGGCTGATACGTCCTTTTTCCAGTCTATACAGCAGCCTTGATGCAGTGCTGCGGTATGGCAGTGATAAGCCTATCTCCTTGGAGATGACGTCGGTCAGGTCCACGATGCGGTATAGGTGAGTATGGTGGGCAACGTAGGGCGCCATACGAAAGAGGTGGACGTAGGCAGCGTGAAATCCACGAGTGGCAACGAGTCTGTCGACAAGACGACGCATGGCGCCAAGGCGATAGTACAGGGCCTGTAGCGGTTCCTGTCGCCAGATGTTGAGCGCGGCGCTGATAGCGGAGCGCGAGGGACCCATGGGAAGAATGTGCAGATCCTGGCAGTAGTCGCGGAGAGGCGGTACATGTTCTCTTTCACCCTCACCGGCGATGAAGGAAACCAGGCTCAGTTCATGTTCCCGGGACAGGTGTTCGATGAGATGAAAAGCGCGGAGTCGATCACCCCGATCAGGCGGGTAGGGCAAGCGAGAGGTGAGACACAGAATTCGCATCGGCAGATGTCCCTATATCGGTGGAAACAAGCCAGCAGCCTGGAGCACACGGCGGCCCGACTGGAGCACTGCGTACTTGGATGCCAGCAAACCCAGCCGCGCTAGCTCCTGGACAGACATCGGTCCCAAGTCTACCAGTGGGTAGTCGAGCTCAGCCAGTAGGCTGCCAGCAACATGCTGGGTTAGACGTTGATCCGGCACAGACATTTCCTCTCGCCAGCGTCCTATTCGCTGTCGACTCAACGGATTCCGGACATTGGAGAAGAAGTGGCTATCCGCAGGGATGCGCTCGCGCGCCACGCGGTGAAACTCGACCATTTCGGGCTCAAAGATCTCGCCGAGAAAGCCGCACACGGCTTGCAGCTGGCCTTCAGGGTCATCGATCAGGTGCTCGTAGCGCAATTCGTAGTAGAGGTCTGTGCCGATCCTTGCGCCAGCACGCTGGGCGCTGCGTATGCGGCGCACCCAGTTGCGAGCGGCGAAAAAGATGTCCACATGAAACTCGTCTCGTTCGTACTTGTCCAGCATGGACAGCGCGGCATCGCGCCCGTCCCGGATTATGTGTAGAAATTGGGCCCCTGGGAAGATCTCGTGGATCAAGTCTAGGTAGCTGGCATAGATGGGCGTCTTGTCGCCCCATCGCGATGCGCTGTACTGCCTGGCGTACATACTGTAGAGTGCGTCGAGGAAGGCGGTGGGTGTACGGTTGGCCAGGGATCGGGCGAACTGAGTTGGATCAGGTGGGTCGCCTTTCCACTCTTTGACAAAGCGATAGCGATCAAAGATTACGCCGAGGATGTGCGCGATCCGCTCGTCGCTCAGCTCTGTGG
>JASFLR010000291.1:0-5046 GCA_050117995.1 Anaerolineae bacterium | reverse complement strand
GGTCGGCGATCATCCGTGCGCGGGCAAACTGCTCCGCTCGTACCCGGTTGCGATAGAGCGCGTTCGGATTGCCAACAGCGTTTTCGTGAGCGTTCACGGTAAAGTGGCCGAAATCCTCGTGCGGGACGCCGTATTCATACATATAGCGGCGCATCAAGAGGGCATTGATGCTGACAAAGGTCAGTCCGTGAATCGCCTCATAGTCAGCATCGGCGGCCATGGCCAGGCCGGTCGTCGTCTCGGCGTTTGCAGTGTCCGTCATCTTTTCCACGCCGCAGACGATCACCATGTCGTGCAGGCCGCCAGCCACCGCGGCATAGCCCATGCGCAGCGCGGCTGCTCCGGAGCCGCAGGCGGCTTCTACCTTGAGCGCCTCGATGCCGCGCAGACCCACGAAGTCGGCGATCAGGGCGCCCAGGTGTTCCTGGCCTGTGAGTAGTCCAGAGAGCATGTTGCCCACGTACAGCGCATCGGCTACTTCGATGCCGGCATCCTTCATGGCTGCCAGCACGCTATCGCCAGCCAAATGCCGTAGCGAGCGATCCCAATGCTCAGCTACCTTCGTCTGGCCTATGCCGATGATGCTTACATCTCTCATACAGACTGTCCCATCTTCAGTGTCGCACTACCTGATCCCTGAGCCTACAAACCTGCGTGCCGGTACAGGAATCTGTGCTAGTGCATGTGTAGCTTCCGGCGGTAGCGCACGTAGGTGCCGTAATCGATCTCCTTGCGGCGCTCGACATAAACCTTGGTGCGCGGAGCGCGATCCCGATGTTCCTCAATACGCTCGGTGACGTGCATCGAGATGGCATCACTTCCAGCGCCTGAGCCAAAGGAAACGAGCAAGACACGGTCGCCAGGCTGTGCTGCATCCAGAACCGCCGTCATCCCCAACATGGAGGAGCCGGCATAGGTATTGCCTACCATCGGACAGAGCAGGCCCTCCCGCGTCTGCTCTGGCTTGAAACCAAGAATCTTGGCAGCTCGCTCGGGGAACTTGGGGTTGGGTTGGTGAAAGACCGCCGCGGCATAGTCCTGCGGTGTGGTACCGAGGCTATCCATAAGCTGCCGGGCAGCGGCCAAAACGTGGCCAAAGTAGGCCGGTTCGCCCGTGAAACGGCTGCCGTGCTGTGGATAGTGCTGGCGAGGTCGCCGGAAGAAATCGGGGGTATCGGTCACGTACGAGAATGAGCCCTCGACAATGGCTACCGCCTCTTCCGCCGGGCCCACGATATACGCTGCACCCCCGGCTCCAGCAGTGTACTCCAGGGCGTCGCCGGGACGGCCCTGTGCGGTGTCCATGCCGATTGCCATGACATAGTTGGCCATCCCTGAGCCCACGTAGGCCATGGCTGCCTGAAACGCTTCCGTACCAGCCTTGCAGGCGAACTCCCAATCCGCGGCCTGTGTTGTAGGCACTGCGCCGATGGCTTCGGCGACGATCGTAGACGTGGGCTTGACGGCGTAGGGGTGGGATTCGCTGCCCACCCACACGGCGCGGATCTGCGACGGATCGATGGCTGCGCGCGCCAGAGCGTTTCGGGCTGCCTCGATTGACATCGTCGCCGTATCCTCATCAGGACCGGGAACGGACTTTTCGCGGACCGGTGAACCGCCCAGACCGTCCTTCCACACGCGGTCGACCTCGCTGCCAGGTAGTCGATAGCGGGGCAGATAGGCTCCGTAGCCGACAATGCCTACGTCACGATTGGGTTTCAGAAGCAGATTCGCGTCATTCACTCCCAACACTCTCCAGTCGAACAAAAAGAGGCTCCGCAGAGCCCCTTTATCCCCATCGGGGCGAGTATAACTATAGCACAAGTACGCTCTCAAAAACTACCAGGATGGCTGGATATGCTGTCAGAGACTACCAAAGCAGAGCGGGACCCATATTGCAGCAGTAGCATCGGGCTGTGCACACTGTACGGCTAGTTGCTGAGTACTTTGCGCAGATAGTGTCCCGTGTACGATTTGCCCACTTTGGATACCTCTTCAGGCGTCCCCTCTGCAATCAGGTAGCCGCCCTTGTCACCACCTTCCGGGCCCAGGTCAATGAGCCAATCGGCGGCCTTGATCACGTCGAGATTGTGCTCAATGACCACCACCGTGTTGCCCTGGTCCACCAATCGGTGGAGCACCTGCAACAGCTTTTCGATATCGGCAAAGTGCAGGCCGGTGGTCGGTTCGTCCAGTATATAGAAGGTGCGTCCCGTAGCCCTTCGTGACAACTCTTTGGACAGCTTGATGCGCTGGGCCTCACCTCCCGACAGAGTCGTCGCTGGCTGACCCAGGCGGATGTAGCCCAGGCCGACGTCAGACAGTGTCTGGAGCTTGTTGCGGATGCGGGGGACATTGGAGAAGAAGTGGAGCGCCTCATCCACGGTCATGTCCAGAACGTCAGCGATATCCCTGCCTTTGTAGCGAATCTCGAGCGCCTCGCGATTGTATCGCCGGCCATGGCATACCTCACAGGGCACGTACACGTCGGGCAAGAACTGCATCTCGATCTTGATAATTCCGTCGCCCCTGCACGCCTCGCAGCGTCCACCCTTGACATTGAAGCTAAATCGCCCAGGCTTGTAGCCCCTCGCCTTTGATTCGGGCAGGCGGGCAAAGAGCTGGCGTATATCGGTAAAGACGTTGGTGTAGGTGGCTGGATTCGAGCGCGGCGTGCGGCCGATGGGGCTCTGATCGATGTTGACTACCTTGTCGATGTACTCCAATCCCATCATGATGTCGTGCTTGCCGGGCTTGGCCTTGGCCCGGTAAAAGTGCTGGTTCAGTCGCTTGTGCAGCACCTCAACCACCAGGCTGCTCTTTCCCGAGCCGGATACACCGGTTACGGCGATGAGCTTGCGCAACGGAAAGCGCACGGTGAGTTCTTTCAAGTTGTTCTCAGCAGCACCGGTTACGGTAAGGAAGTTGCCATCTCCAGGACGGCGCTCTGGAGGTATGGGGATCGTTTTCTGGCCGCGCAGGTACTGGGCTGTCAGTGAGGTCTCACACGACAGAAACTCTTCCACCGGTGCAGAGCAAACGATCTCGCCACCCAGCTCGCCAGCTCCCGGCCCCAGATCCAGTATCCAGTCGGCGGAGCGCATCGTCTCCTCGTCGTGTTCCACCACGATGACGGTGTTGCCCAGGTCGCGCATGCCGAGTAGGGTGTGGATCAGGCGGCCGTTGTCGCGCGGGTGCAGGCCGATACTTGGCTCGTCGAGAATATAGAGCACTCCCATCAGGCGCGAGCCGATCTGCGTGGCCAGGCGGATGCGCTGCGCTTCTCCTCCGGACAGCGTGGCTGCCCTGCGGTCGATGGTCAGGTAGTCGAGTCCCACATTGGCCATGAAAGAGATCCGGTCGTGGAGTTCCTTGAGAATCTGGCGCGCAATCATCCTCTGTCGTTTTGTCAGGTGCAAATCCTCAGGTACAAGTGAGTCAGAGTCGGACTGTTCCTGGCTGTCGCTTTCACCTGGTGCATCTTCCTGCAGATCCTTGATCCAGCGCAGCATCTCGGTAACTGACATCCTGGTGACCTCGTCGATTGGCTTGCCGGCGATGGTCACAGCCAGCGCTTCAGGCTTGAGACGCCGTCCCTTGCAGACGGGACAGGCCCGCTGGGCCATATACCGTTCGATCTCCTCCTTGGCATAATCGGAAGTGGCTTCCCGGTAGCGGCGCTGCAGGTTGGGTATCACGCCCTCAAAGTGCGTGCTATAGGTCCGTTCCAGGCCCTGGGCGGTCTTGTACTGGAGTGTCACTTGCTCGCCGCGCCGCCCGCCAAAAAGAATATAGTTGACCTGAGCCGGTGGTAGCTCCCGGACAGGGACCTCCATCGAGATGCCCTGTTGTGCAGCCGCAGCCTCCAGCAGTTGGCGGTAGTAGCTATCGCCAGCCCGCTCTCGAGTCCAGGGCTCAACAGCGCCCTGGTTCAGCGCCTTGCTGCGGTCGGGGATAACGAGGTCCGAATCAACCTCCAACTCTGTGCCCAGGCCCGTACATGCAGGGCAAGCTCCGTGTGGGCTGTTGAAGGAGAAGCTACGCGGCTCGATCTCGGGCAGGCTAATGCCACAGTGCACGCAGGCAAAGTGCTCAGAGAATAGCTGGTCCCTCGGGTGTTCTCCATCGGTGACATCGGTCACTTTCATGACTCCGCCGCCCAGCTTGATGGCTGTCTCCACCGAGTCGGCCAAGCGGGTGCGATCCATGCCACCCGAGTGTGGCGAATCCCCGTTGCTGTCTCCGTTCCCGTGGCGGACGATCAGGCGGTCGACCACTGCCTCGATGGTGTGCATCTTGTAGCGGTCCAGCTCGATCTCCTCGTCCACGTCGCGGACCTCGCCGTTCACTCTCACCCGGACATAGCCCAGTTTCCGGACGTCATCGAACACCTTGCGGTGCTCACCTTTTCGGTCCTTGATCAGCGGGGCCAGCAGCATGATGCGGCTGCCCTCTGCCATCTCCTCGATGGCCTCCACAATCTGACCCACTGTCTGCTGGTGAACCTCGCGACCGCACCGGGGGCAGTGCGGCACGCCGGCGCGGGCGTATAGGAGCCGCAGGTAGTCGTAGATCTCGGTGACGGTGCCCACCGTAGAGCGCGGATTGCGGCTGGCTCCCTTCTGGTCGATACTGATGGCTGGACTGAGGCCATCGATCTGGTCAACGTCGGGCTTTTGCATCTCGCCCAGGAACTGGCGGGCATAGGCCGACAGTGACTCGACATAGCGCCGCTGCCCCTCGGCATAGAGGGTGTCGAAAGCCAGCGACGACTTGCCCGAGCCTGATAGACCGGTGATGACAACCAACTTGTCCCGGGGAAATTCGACGTCAATATCCTTCAGATTGTGAACTCGCGCACCCCGGATGATTATCGTCTTTTCTTTTTCAGACATGCAATGATCCCTCCACTGCCCATGCCATTGAGCCAAGAGTCAACTATGCATTATAACATGGGAAGAGATTGGGGAGCAAAATCGGGGTTTGTGTATGCAGACAAGGGCAATGATGGAGGAAGGCGGTGCAGGGGGCTCAGGCTGTGGTCAG
>JASFLR010000290.1:0-5067 GCA_050117995.1 Anaerolineae bacterium | reverse complement strand
ACTCTCCGTAGCTAGCAAGGGTGATGGCCCGACGTGCTGCACGGTCTACCTCCTGGGCTGGCAGTCCGGGGCTTGCCTTGAGCCTTCCCACCTGGTTGGCTGCCAGCACGGCGTCGTAGATGCGCTCCATCTCTGGGGTAGGTGCGCCGAATACGAAGGTGCGCGTGATGTCAGAGCGATAGCCTCGGTACACGGCCCCCCAGTCAATGATGAGCAGCTCGCCATCTTCCATAGGCCGGCCGGACGGAGATGCATGGGGTGAGGCAGAGTTGGTGCCTGCTACGACGATAGGAGAAAAGGCGTCTCCTTCTGATCCTTCCCTGAGCAAGGCGATCTTCAAGTCGGCGGCAACTTGGAGCTCGGTGCGGCCGGCGCGGATGGCGCCCTCGTCGAGCAGGCTTTGAAATGCACGCTCCGCGATGGCGACCGCCTCACGCATTTGGGCGATCTCGGTGTCGTCTTTGTGCATCCGCAGTTGAGGAAGCCAAGGTTCCACAGCCAGAAAGCGGCAACCAGGCGCGGCTTGCTCGATACGGCGCATCTCCAGAGCACGCATGGCGAGATACTCGATGCCGAGCGCAGCGCCGCCAAGCTCGAGGGCGTCAGCGACCTGCTGGAACGCTCCCTCGTGCCCTTCCTCATCACGGTATGTGAACAGGCGTGTTTCGTCAGGAAGATATGTGCGAGCACCTGGGGCCTCAAGCTCGGGCAGCAGTACGGCCATAGCACCTTCAGTGGGTACAAAGGCGACAGTGGGGCGCTCGCTGGTGTGAGCGGGTAGACCAGCAAAGTATAGCAGGTTAGCGCCGGGCATTAAGGCGGTGCAATGAATGCTATTTGCCGCCTGCAGACGCTGCAGCGACTCGATCCTTGAGGTGTACTCGTGTGCACTCATATGCGTTATAGTTCTCCCTTCATGGGTCTGGATCGTCCTTCCAGACCACCTCGTTCCAGATTGTCGTGCGAAGCCACTTATCTATCTGCGGATCTGCCACGTTCAGGCGCTGGCGATCCAGGCAGAAGAGCGCCAAGGATTGGGCAAAGTAGTCGCGCACGCTGGCTTGGGCGACTGGATCGACGGCGTAGCCCAGTGCAAAGAGGTCCTGCAGGCGCCGGCCTGCCTGTCGCCAGCCGGGCGAAATGCCTCCCCCTTCTGAGAGCCACGGCCCATCCGCGCGGCCTGCGCAGCCCAGGTGATGATCGATCAGATGGCCCAGTACATGCAGCGGGCCTTCGTTGGCCAGTGCCAGGTCCTCAATCGAAACAAACGCTACATTGGTGACGTGCAGCTGCCGGATGGTGGCAGGACCTGGATTGTAGCGTGTCTTGCCGTTGCAGATGGCGACGTAGCCGCTCTCCCACTCCAGAAGCTTGCGCCAGACGTGGGGCGGGAGGCAGTCGAGTTGTTCGACCAGCGCCCGCATCGGTGCCCAGCTATGGCGAAACACGCTCCGGATCCAAGGAGGTGACTGAGAAAGCAGATTGGGCATGAGTCTTGCCCTGGCATGCAGCCAGGCGCGTGCTGGGCTCGCGGGATTGCTGCCTAGATCTGCGTGTGCAGTATCTGCCTGGCTAGTGTTCCCTGGTAGCATCTGATCGAACAACTCCTGCAGGTCGCGATCTACTCGCCCATGATCTGCACGACCAATGACCTGGATCTCGCTCGATTGTCAAAGTCCGCAAAGACGATCTGCTGCCAGGTTCCCAGAGTCATCTGCCCCTGTGCGAATGGTATTGTGAGCGATGCTCCGAGGAGGGCGTGGCGCACATGTGCATGTCCATTGCCATCACCCCATCGGAGGTTGTGGCGATAGTCGATATCGGTAGGAACTATGCGGTCGAACAGCTGCTGGAGATCGTGTACCACACCTGACTCGTACTCAATAGTAGTTAGGCCGCTAGTTGAGCTCGGGGTAAACAGGGTCATGACGCCCTCCTGCAATCCGGAATCTCTCAGCTTTTGGCTCACCTGGTCGGTAATGTCAAGAATGTGGCCGTCTCCCTTGGTGCGAAGCTGGATGCGCTCACTGACGATCATTGCTCACTCCTCGGCAGCATCCCAACTGGCTTGAAAGCTCCAGCGGTGACCTTCGAGTGGGACAAGTTCGATCCATATGTTGCCCGGCTTCAAGGGAATGGGAATCTGACCGGTTGCATCTCTAAAGACGAGCATATCGTCTCTTTCCGGGCGAGCCCACAGACCCTCGTAGGCGACACCATCGCGGAAGATGACAGCTGGACCAGTGCCCCACAGCTGGATTTGCACTGAAGGATGGTTCCTGCGGGGCTCGTCCTCGTAGATGTCGGTATCGACGTGCGTGGCGTAGGCGATGATCACGTTGGTTACCGAGATCTGCTCCCCGGTCGCCGCGTCAAGGTGGGGATCACGGCCATCCCAGCGCAGATAGGCGCCCAGGTCGGGATCATATCGATAATCGACTACCATGTCCCTGTGTGGGTAGGGGATATTGATGTGGGTTGCTGGCTCACCTCCCTCGGGTGTCTCGTCAGAGAAATGCATCTCTCGGAGCTCCTGGGGCTGGTTGATGTCCAGGTCTTCGGCGATTTCCCAGATCTTGGCCGGGTCCGCAAAGAGTGTGTGCTCGACCGGGATGCCCTGCTCGCGTAGGTCCGTATCCCGATAGAAGGCCGAGGCGTGTAGGCCCCAGCCATAGCAGAATTCCCGGTCATAGAAGTCAGCGTTCAGGAACTTGGGATAGAGCCCGGCACTCGTGCCGGAGAAGGCCAGAAGGCTTTTGTACATGGCCGGGATCTCCAAGTCAATGAAACGAGCACTGCGAGTGGAGCCGATCTTCTCCACTTCCTGGCAGAGGTAGATGGCAGTGAATCGGGTAATGCCTGCCTCGGACAGATGTTCGTACACGATATCTGCCTGGGGAAGACCGTACTGGGGACGCGAGATGGTGGCGTTTTGGACCTTGATGGCAAGCGGCCTTCGTTCTAGAAGCTCGGGATCGCTGACCTCCAATCCGGTCAGCGGGCATAGGCCGGGCTCGAGAGTTGGCCAAGCATCGCTAATAGAGGTGGCCGTGGGCTCTGGCGTTTCAGTGGGGGGCGGCACGGTGGCGGTGGGCGATGCCATGCTCGTGGGCGTAGCGCTGGGCATCGGGGAACAAGTGCTTGTCGGCAATGCCGGCATGCTGGCGCCGGCAGGACGCGGCGTCTTGGTTGGCGTTGGGGTCATGTTGGCAGTTTCGGAGGACTGACAGCCTGCGACAAGTAGAGCAGTCGCCAGTAAGGCCGCGGTCAGTAGAGCTGTGCCCCATATCCTAGTACGCCTTATATTCATTGTATGCGAACCTCCGTCGGCAGTCGGGTTCACCATGGACCCGAGAGATCAGTGGCGCACATTATATCATAGCCATGGGGCTTTCCACAAGTCCACTTCTGAGATTCGACAGGCGTGACGCAAAGTTCGAGGGCGGGCTAGGTAACTTTGCAGTAGGTCGTTGGATTCACCGCGCGGAATACGCGTCTAGAGACAGTTGACTAATGCCTGGAGACGCGGTATAATTGGCGTCAATGCTGCTGGCGGTGAATCAGAGGTCAGCAGGCTCTGGATGTCTTTGGCGAGGCTGAAGGGACAACTCAATCAAGGGTAGGTCAAGATGGCGTTGAAAGGTAACCTCAAGGACTTTAGCACAACCCAACTATTGAACCTGATCCACCTCGCACGCAAGACCGGGACCCTCACCATACAGGTGCCTTCTGGCGTCACAACTCTATTCTTCCGTGAAGGTAAACTGGTATACGCTACCATGAGCGGGCGCGATGGCCATCTCGCCAGCATACTCGCCCGTAGCGGCAAGCTTTCCGAAGCTAATGCAAAGGTGATCAGGGCTCGTGCAGGGACGCAGTCGGACAAGGAACTGGGTATGCTGCTCATCAGCGCAGGTCAGGTGACACAACCGGATATCGTGAGTAGCATCCGGGCTGACATTCTGGATATTGTGTACGGTCTCTTCACATGGACCAACGGCCTATTTCATTTCGAGCCGAACCAACTGCCTTCGGATGATACCATAACCGCCTCTATCAACCTTGAGAATATCATCCTGGAGGGCAGTCGCCGCGTTAAGGAGTGGGAGCAACTTCAGGATGAAGTCCCGGATTTGGGTGTGGCGCTGAGATTCACAGATCGGCCTCAGGCGCAGTTGCGGAATATCAACCTGAGTGTCGATGAGTGGCGAGTCATCTCATATATCAATCCCCGGAACTCTATTAAACAGATTGCCCAACGTATAGGGATGGACGATTTTCAGATCCGCAAGATCATCTATGGGCTCTTGCAGGCCGGGCTGGTTGAGGTGCTGGAGCGTGAAGGGGCGCCTGTGGCGCGGCAACCCTCAACAGCCATGGAGACCGTGATCGGACGCCCCCCAGCGGTCAAACGGTCGGTCATACGGAAGCTGATCGACAGGATCAAGCGACTATAGTGCTGTTGTGTCGATACGGGGTGGTGATCCAACGATCCTGACCAGAACCGCAACATCAACTTGGGCAGAACAGGCAAAGCGATAAATGCAGACAGTCAAGATGGTCATTACCGGGCCGTTCAATGCAGGTAAGACCGCCTTTATCAGCAGTGTCAGCGAGATCGATGTCGTATCCACCGAACGCGAGATCACCGATGAGACATCGCGTGTAAAGAAGCAGACCACTGTTGCGATGGATTTTGGGCGCATTACCGTAGATGATGAGCTTGTGCTCTATCTGTTCGGCACGCCAGGACAGAAGCGTTTTGACTTTATGTGGGAGATCTTGTCGGAAGGTATGCTGGGGTTCGTCGTCCTTGTGGATAGCGTTCGGCCCGAGACCTTTCGCGAGGCACGCCGGATACTGGACATCTTTCGCAACTATGCCACCACGCCATATGTGGTGGCGGCCAACAAGCAAGATATGGAGGACGCCTGGTCGCCCGAGGACCTAAGGATCGCACTTCGAGTGCACCCTGATATCAAGCTGCTACCTTGCGTCGCCACCGAAAAAGAGAGCGTAAAGAGCGTACTGGTCGAGCTGCTCTACACCATCCTGTCTAGGGTGTCT
>JASFLR010000289.1:0-5067 GCA_050117995.1 Anaerolineae bacterium | reverse complement strand
GACCGATTTCAAGAAGGAGCTGAGCAACCTGTACGAGCCCACGGCGAAGGAATTCACCGTGGTCGAGGTCCCACGGATGCAGTTCCTCATGGTAGATGGTCACGGCGATCCCAACACTGCGCAGGAGTACAAGGATGCCATCGAGGCGCTGTACGCGGTTGCGTACCGGATCAAGTTCGCCAGCAAGAGAGAGCTGGATCGGGATTATGTCGTGCCCCCGCTCGAGGGCCTGTGGTGGGCGGAGGACATGGATGCCTTTACCACCAGCCGGGACAAGTCAGCCTGGGATTGGACGATGATGATCATGCAGCCCGAGTGGATCACCGGCGAGATGGTTGCTGGTGCCATTGGGCACGTGGACAGTACGAAGAATCTCCAGGCCCTGACGAACCTCCGGCTGGAAGAGTACCACGAAGGGTTATCGGTCCAAATCCTGCACATCGGGTCCTACGACGATGAGGGGCCAGTGCTACACAGGATGCATCACCAGTTCGTCCCACAGAACAGCTTCCGGCTCGCCGGGAAGCATCACGAGATCTACCTGAGCGATGCGCGCAGGGTAGCCCCAGAGAAGCTGCGAACCGTGCTGCGACAGCCCGTCGCCCGAATCTAGACGTTCTGTGGCCTAACGGTTCCGAGTACTGATGCAGCCTGGGCAGTGAGCAGCCGTCACAGCCGTTTCGACCAGACACAGACCGGCACAAGAGGTCACTGGAGAAAGCAAGTATGAAAAGGACATCAAGGAGGATCCGCCTGTGAAGATCGAACCGTTTGCCCTGGAGAGGTGGCTTACTGCCCACGAGTTGAAGGTAGAGTATGATATCGGGGAGAGTGGCATCTATCCCCTCACTGCAGGCGAGCTGCTGGACCTCCTTCCCGAGAGCGCACGCGCCATCACGCTGCAAGAGCTGCTGGAGATGCGACTCGGCTACTCGGAGGCAAGAGGTACCCTGAAGCTGCGCAGCCTGCTGGCCCAATCGTACGAGGGTTGCAGACCGGAGAATATCGTCGTCACCACCGGCGCCATCGAGGCCAATTTTCTGCTGTTCAACGTGCTGCTGAATGCTGGCGATCATGTCGTTGCGCCCTATCCAGCCTACCAACAGCTCTATAGCGTCCCGCGCGCCCTGGGCTGTGACGTGTCCCTATGGCGGGTTCGGAGCAACGACGGCTTTCGCTTCGATCTTGACGATCTGGAGCAGCTCGTCAGGCCCGAAACGCGCCTAATCGTCATTAACAGCCCGCACAATCCCACGGGCGCGATGCTGGATGCCGGCGAGCTTGAGCGCGTACACAATCTGGCCCAGTCTGTAGGCGCTATGGTCCTGAGTGATGAGGCCTACCGCTGGCTAGAGGTTCCCGGCGGCAACGAATCGCCTCCGCCCGTGTTCAACCTGGGTCCAGCTGGCATCAGCGTGGGCACCTTCTCCAAGCCCTTTGGCCTGCCGGGCCTGCGCACAGGCTGGCTGGCAGCTCCCACCGAGATAGCGGCTGCGTGCTGGGCCATGCGGGACTATGTCTCGCTGAGCCCCGGCAAGCTCAACGATGCACTGGCAGCCCTGGCATTCGAGCACCGGGACAAGATTGTTCAGCGCAACTGGGAGATCATCAGCCAGAACCTGTCCACGGCCAATCAGTGGATTGCCGAACACTCCAGCGTTCTGTCGTGGATGGCACCACGCGGAGGCCTGCTGGCACTGTTGCGCTACAATCTGGATATTGCCTCTCTGGATCTGGCGAACAGGTTGGCCGAGGAGTACAGCGTCATGATGGCTCCCGGCTCTGCGTTTGGGTTCGAGCACCACCTACGGGTCGGCATAGGGCAGGAGCCATCTGTGTTCGCGGCAGGTCTCGAGCAGGCAGGTGCCTGCTTCACCAGGCTGCAGGCAGACGGCATAGGCCCAGTCGGAGCATAGAGGAAGACCACACATGGAAAAGACCTATCGAGTCGCCAGGCCTTACCAGACATCTTTCCCCGATCCACTGGTCGCAAAGGCAGGCACAGAGCTGAGATTCGAACGCAAAGAGTCCGAGTGGCACGGTTGGCTGTGGTGCCGGGATCCATCGGGCAGGCGTGGATGGGTGCCAGAGAGCTGGCTAAGCCTGGATGAGGGGACCTGCGTGCTCCAGCGCGACTATACCGCACACGAGCTGTCTGTCGCAAAGGGCGAGCTGGTGACTGCGATCTTCCCCGAGAGCGGATGGATCTTCGGGGCCAAGGCAGACGGCGAGCAGGGATGGGTTCCGCTGACCCACCTCTCACCTGTAGGCCAGCAGCTGGCGCTCTATCCCCTGTCCGACGCGCAGCAAGCCCGGATGCTGGGCAAGCTGATGCTCTTCTGGGATGGACAGTGGTTTCTGAAGACGGTTGACGCATTTGGGCTTGAGGCTGCGATCGACCTCAACGCACGGGTGCGGACATCCTTTGGGCGGATCGAGATGCGCAGCCTGCTCAAGGCAGTGGGCAAGCCGGCAGCCGACGATCTTACCGATGCAGTGCGCTTGCTGGGGACGTACTCAAAGGTCTTCATGCAGGACCGGCTCCGCGCCGAATTCACGATCGAGGATGATCACCACGCCAAAGTGGTAGTGCGTCGCTGTGCAGCCTACGAAGGAGCCAAACGGGCAGCGCTTCCACGCAAAGACCAAGCGTGTATCGCATGCGAGACGCTGTGGCACGCCTGGCTCAAAACGTTGATGCCAGAAGGAGCGTGGGATGTCCAGTACCCCATGCGCCAGGGCAAGGGCGATCCTTACTGCCTGTTCCTGGTCACCCTGCGTGAGAAGAAGGGATAGACCAGGGATCCGACGGGTGGCTTCGGGACTTGGGCTCGCTCGTGCTTTGACACTGATCCCAGTGCATGGTACACTTGCAGACCATACGAGAGATTCGATACCACAGAGGAGATGGAAGCCATGTTCATCGCGAAAGACTATGATCTAGCGCTCGAAGCCCCGGGTTGCGAGCCGGGTGCCGAATACTGGAACGCCACCGCCCGTTTCGAAAACGATATCAGCGAAGTATTCCCTTACCTGAACGCTGCCTGGAAGAACGCGATCTATAGCCCCGGCGCCAACCAGATTACCTATCAGACAGAAAGCCGGGCCGTCGCCCTGAAATCGCACGAGATCACGATCAGCAACCTTCCCGATCGGGACACAGCGACTGTCGAGATGGAGAGGGTTATCGCCGAGATCAACAATATCTGGATGGACCGCGAGAACCTGACGCCCCTCCACGCGGCCCGCAAGCGGTTGGTGGCTATGGAAATCTACCAGCTCTTGCCCCAAACGAACTGCAAGCTGTGTGGGTACCCCAGTTGCTTTGCCTTTGCCAGCAAGGTAACGGTAGGAGAGGCAAAGGTTGAGGCTTGCACGCCGCTCTTTGACGAGGCCCAATACGCCGAAAAGCGCGAGGCCCTGCTGGGTATCCTTGCTGAGGCAGCGATCTAGCAAACCATAGCCGAGCAGCAGAGACGACAGACAAAACCGTCAGATCCCGCTTGTGCTTCTTGGAAGTGCCTAGTGAAGGGTGACACCTGCAATGGTGACTGCCGACGTCCCGCGTGTATCAGCGGGACATAGGGCATAGCCCGCCGGCCTGCCCCGGACATCGCCCAGCAGTCGAAGAGTAAGATATATAGGCGGCAGGCCACAGACGTGTCGCCGGTCGCCTTCGGCACGCAGCAACTCGAAAAACGCCCGGTCATCGCCAGCGTAGATTGCTTCCAGTAGACGCTCATCAGCGCTGCGAAGTCGGGCCTTCCCAATAAAGTCCAGACCATAGGAATCACCGAAGGCGGGCCCAACGTGCGCCAGGTCCGCGGCTGCTACGACAAGGGCCCTTCGGGAGTCCATGACCTCGCGCAACGCCCGGACAGCAACAGCAAAGGGCTCGTGTTCTGCCGGATCGGCATGTCCCTCGACAAAAGCACCAAAATGCCCGCACAGAATCGGCACCATGGGCACCGGCTCGCCGCCTCGCACAAAGTGAAGCCAGGAAGCCGCCAGCTCAATAGAGTGCTCGCCACGATGGTGGAGTTCCTCGGCAAAGGATGCCTCTTCGCCCAGCTCGGCAGCGAGGGCACGCACTATGCCGAGGTCCGTGGGCAGAACTCCCCAAGGGGTCGCATACGACTGCTCAGTAAGGGTTAGCGTGCCCGCGCTGCCCTGATGGTCGGTGCCCAGCATGATCACCAGTTCGGCCTCACATGCAGCTTTGGTAGCGGCGCGCCATACCTCAGCATACACCGCTCCCCCACGCTGATAATCAATATGCGGACTGATCAGCCCCCGGACCGAGGGAACCCCGAGGCTGTCCGGGGAGGGCAGCGCGTCCAGATATCCCTGTAGCTCAACCCGTGCGAGCTCTGGGGTAGGTGAAAGTCCACCCACATCGAGGGAGAGTGGGCGATACGGAGCTTGCCGGTAGCTCCTCAGGGCCGCACTGCGTGCCTCCTGGAATCGCTCGTTTTCCAACAGCAGCGCTGCGTCCATATCCTCTAGGAGCTTCTCCAGCAACCCCGCCGCGAGCCGCACGCCAGCGCGAACCCTCAGCGCCGCCTCGAGGGCGTCGCTGTCGCGGGTCCCATCCATCAGGGCCAACAACAATCCAAGAGGACGGGGAACTGCAATCTGCTTGTCACTCAGATGCAGCGGATCGCGCAGAAGCAGCATCTCCTGACCCTGGTGCTGGATGGGGTGGATCTCGATCTCGCGCAGCTTTGGATTCACAATAGGACCAGCCTCACTGATGCGAGGGTAAAGACAAACCCGAGACTTTGGCTACGGATTGCAGTATAGCACAACCGCGCGCGAGCGGCAAGCTGCCAGTTTGATGGCAGCAGGAGCCGTGCTATAATGGGCCGGTCATGCACCACAAGACTCCGGCCGTTGCCAAGTCGGCGCCGGCCGGAACTGAATGTCGAGGCTGAGTGTGAAAGCCTGGCAACGCAACCTGTATATCATCTGGGTCTCCCAGCTAGTGGCTGTCTCCGGCTTTGCCGTCGTCTTTCCCTTCCTACCTTACTATGTGCAGGAACTGGGCGTGACCGAGCTTCACCAAGT
>JASFLR010000288.1:0-5070 GCA_050117995.1 Anaerolineae bacterium | reverse complement strand
AGGGCAAGGCCCCGGCGGCACCGGGCGCATCTCTGACATGGAGCTAGACTTGCTGCCCGATGACTTTGAGCGTGGCTTCGATATCGTGATGCCCACGTCAGAGCCCGAGACCTTTGTGCAAAGGGTGGGCATCTGGGCACCCTTTGTCCTGATAGGCACCGGGCTGGTGGCGATTCTGGCTGTCGTGCTGGCAGTTCTCCGCCGGCGCCAGATCGCTGGCTTGAGCATCGCCGAGCGCGTCTATGAGGACCTGACCAGGTGGGTACGGCGTCTGCTGGGCATCGAGCCACTTTCACACCAGACACCCAACGAGTTCGCCGGCGTCGTGGCGCACCACGTACCCAGAAGTGAAAGCGCGGTACAGCAGATTGCCAGCTTGTATGTCCGGGAACGATTCAGCGGCAGTCCTGTGCCCGGCGAGGACGCAGAGAGTGCATGGGGTGTGGCCCGGCCTGCGATCTGGCAGACGTGGCTGGCGCTGAGATTTGGTATACTGAGGCGCTTCTGGCACACTCTGGTCCCGCCCAAACCATCAACTCCTCCCGAGGAGGAAGCGGGATAAAGCTGATAGCAACGCGATACTACTCTGTGCCTTCCAGGTCGGCGGGAATGCCCCACCCACCGCCTCCTGGTGTGCGCATGCTCAGCACGTCGCCCTGCCTGGCCTCAAACTGTACCTTACCCGGCAGATCCTGCTCCTTCCCGTCTCGGATCAGCACGTTGCGGCCCGGCGCGCCAGGCTTGCCCCCGTTAAGCCCATAGGGCATCGTCCGCCGCCGCTCAGAGAGGATAGTCACCGCTGCCGGGCAGAGAAACTCGATCTCGCGGATCAGGCCGTCCCCGCCGCGATGTGCGCCCAGCCCGCCCGAGCCCGGGCGCAGGCCGTAGCGCCGCACCCGGAAGGGATAGGCGTACTCCAGGGCCTCGACAGGCGTGTTCAGCGTATTGGTCATGTGCACGTGCACACCTGACAGCCCGTCGCCTTCCGGACCTGCCCCTGCCCCGCCACCTACCGTCTCATAGTAGGCAAAAGCCGTGCCTCGCTCTGGATCAAGCCCGCCGATGGTCAGGTTATTCATCGTGCCCAGGCTGGCTGCCGGTATCCGATCGGGCAGGGCCTGCGCCAGCGCGCCCAAAACCACATCCACGATCCGCTGCGAGGTCTCCACGTTGCCGCCAGCCACCGCGTGGGGCGGCTCCGCATCCAGCATGCTGCCCCGGGGCGCCAGCACCCGCACTGGTGCAAAGGCGCCGCTGTTAGCCGGTATGTCCGCGCCCACCACGCAGCGGGACACGTACCAGGTGGCCGACTCGGTGATGGCCCGCACCGCGTTCAGCGGCCCCGCCACTGCCGGACTCGACCCGGCAAAGTCCACCGTCATCTCGCCATCGCCCACGGTCACCCTGACCTGGATCCGCGGCCCGGACCGCACCTCGACAAGCTCCCCGCCCGGTTTGCCATCGTCGTCCATCTCGTCGGCGAAGACGTACACACCCTCCGGTATGCGGCGGAGGGCCGCCCTGGTGAGCCGCTCGGCGTAGGCTAGCAGCCCACTTGCGTAGTGAAGCGTCTCCTCCAGGCCGTAGCGGCCCACAATCTCCCCCAACCGTCGCTCCCCCACCCGATGAGCTGCCATCTGCGCCGCTAGGTCCCCGCGACGCTCGGTGGGCGTGCGCACGTTTCGAAGAATTATGTCTAGTATAGCCTGATCTGTGCGCCCGCCCTCGGCCAGTTTGACCGGCGGGATGATCAGGCCCTCCTGGTAGATCTCGGTCGCCAAGGGCATCGAGCCGGGCGACATGCCGCCCACGTCCGCGTGGTGCGCGCGGCTGGCAATAAAGAACAGAGGGCCCTCAGACCCCTCGGCAAAGACAGGCGAGACCATAGTGATGTCGGGCAGGTGCGTCCCGCCCAGGTAAGGATCGTTGAGCACGACCAGGTCACCAGGGGCCCAGGCCTCGAACGCCTCCAGCGCCGCCCGCACCGAGGCAGGCATGGCACCCAAATGCACAGGGATGTGGGCTGCCTGGGCGATCATCTGCCCTTCCGACAAAAAGCAGGCGCACGAAAAGTCGCGCCGCTCCTTGATATTCGGGCTGTACGCCGTCCTCCCCAGGGTGGCGCCCATCTCCTCGGCTACGGAGATAAACAAGTTCTTGAAAATCTCGAGCGCGATCGGGTCCAATTCGCCAGCCCCCCCCCTCCATGTTGGTTGCCCGCCGGCGGAGATTGCAGCGGTGACCTACTGCTGCTCGACCAACAGGTTGCCCCAGCCGTCGACCGTAGCCGACCAGCCGGGCGGCACGATCATCGTGGTATCCAATTGGAACAGCACTGCCGGGCCCACTACCACATTGCCCGGTTCGAGGCGGTCCCGATCGTACAGGGCTGTCGGGATGGGTCGGGCCGCATGGGGTGCGTCCCAGTCGGCAAAGTAGACCACCTTGTGGCCCACCTGTGCCGCATCCGGATAGAGTCCCCCGGAAGCCCGGTGGGTAAAACGGGGCTTCGCAGTCCTGCCCACAGCCTTGACCCTGAGGTTGACAATCTCCACCGGTTCTTCGTGGTTGGCATAGGAGAACCGCTGCTGGTGCCATGCGTGAAAGGCGTTGACGTGCTCTCCCATCTCCGCATCCAGATCGATCTCCACCCTCAACTCGTACGACTGCCCGACGTAGCGCATGTCCAGGGCCGGTAGCAGTACAATCTCGTCGCTGCTCAAGCCCTCGGCCCGGAGCTCTGCACTGGTCCGTTCGTACAGCTGTGCAAAGAGGCAGCGCAGAGTGGCGCCATCGGCCTCACCAGCGGGCAGCATAACCGTCTGGGAGGTATCCTTGACCACGTCGGCGAGGACCATACCTAGCGCCGACAGGACGCCGGGGTGTGGTGGGATCAGCACGCGCGGGATGCGCAGTGCCGCAGCCAGCTCACAGGCGTGGAGGGGACCCGCGCCACCGAAAGCCACCAGCGCAAACTCGCGCGGATCGTGTCCCCGCTCGATAGAGATGGTGCGGATGGCCCGCTCCATATTCGAGTTCGCCACCCGGATCACACCCCACGCAGCCGCCTCCAACGGCAGACTGAGCTGGCGGCCCAGGTCCTGCATCCGCGAGCGGGCGCGCTCCAGATCGAGCGCCATCCGCCCGCCCAAAAAGTGCGCCGCATCGAGCCGCCCCAGCACCAAGTTCGCGTCGGTCACCGTGACGTCGCGCGCATTGTCGCGACCGTAGCACACCGGGCCCGGATCCGATCCGGCGCTCTCAGGGCCCACCCGCAGCGCGCCCCCGGCATCCAGCCTAGCGATCGACCCGCCGCCCGCGCCAACGGTATGGATATCGATGATGGGCAGACGCAGGGGCAGGCCGGCGATGGCCCCTTCGGTCGTCTCTTGCACGCGCCCCGGACAGAGCGATACGTCGGTGCTGGTGCCACCCATATCAAAGGTGATGACCTGCTCCAGTCCGGCCTGCCGGGCCAGCTCAAAGGAGCCCACCACGCCCCCTGCCGGACCCGAGAGCGCAGTCCGTGCCGCCAGCGTCCGGGCAGCCGCTGCAGAGATAACACCCCCGTTGGACTGCATGATGCGTAGCCGCCGGCCCGCCAATCCCTGCTCCAGGTTTGCTAGATAGCGGCTCATCAGTGGCGTGACGTAGGCGTTGATCACCGTCGTGGAGGCGCGCTCATATTCACGGTACTCGGGCAGCACCTCCGAGGAGAGGGAGACGAGGGGTGAAGAGTTACCTCCCAGGGCCAGGATTCGCTCCCGGACGATCTGCTCGTGTGCGGGATTGGCAAAGGAAAAGAGGAAACAGACAGCGGCCGACTCGATCCCTTCGTCCAGGAGCTGATGCACAACCTCGTCAACGGCCCCCGTTTCCAGGGGGGCCAAGACGGCCCCGTGCCGGTCCATCCGCTCCGGCAGCTCGAACCGCCAGCGCCCGAGCACCAGCGGAGAGGGCCGGCTGGGCTGCAGAGCGTAGAGCTCGGACCGCGTCTGCCGGCCGATCTCGAGCACATCGCAGAAGCCCTCAGTAGTCACCAGGGCTGTGCGCGCGCCGCGACGCTCAAGAAGCGCGTTGGTCGCCACAGTGGCGCCGTGCACCACCGTGGTCTCCGGACCGGCCTCCAGGTCAGCGATACCCTGCAGGATCGAGATCGATTGGTCGCGGGCCGAGGTCAGCAACTTGTGAATGCGGACCCGGCCCGCGTCGTCCAGCAGTACAAAGTCGGTGAAGGTGCCCCCGACGTCGATGCCGAGGATCATTCCTCAGGTACAGGCTCCTCACCCGCTTCAATCGCGATCTTACCCTCAGGCTCCCCTGCTGGAGCAGGGGCCACCACCGGCGCAGGGGCCATTCCAACCATCTCACGGTAGGCCAGGGTCCACGTCGCTGAGGTAAAGGTCGTGACAATCGCACTGATCAGCGAGCCCGCGATGATGGCGATTAGCCCGCCACCACAGATAGGTGCCAAGATCCACGGCCCGGGGTCGACGTTTGCCCCAATTGCGGCAAACGGTACCGCCACAACGACAAGCACAATGCCGATGGCGATAAAGAGCACGAGCCCAATGGCGAAGAAGATGACCCAGAAGACAATGGTAGCACCGAGGTTGGCCTTGAGCACGTTCCAGCCCCGCACAAAGGCCTCGATCCAGCCCAACTCTTCCAGGACAGCCGCTCGCTCGGCGTAGAGGCGGATCTGCTGCAGGATGACGCCCACAATGACCAGCCCGCAGCAAAGGGCGCCACCACAGAGGATCGGTCCCACGATGCCCATAGCAACCGCTGCATCAGACGGATTGGTGGCAGAGGCCACGGGCACAATCCACAGGATGAGCGCCACGATCCCTACCAAGACCAGGATGATGATGGGTATGGCTGTCAGAAAGCTGATGCCAAAGAGCGACCAGAAGCGTCGCACCCCAACCCGCCAGGCCTGGCCAAAGCTGGTCTCACCCTCCTCCTCCACCTGCTGCACCCCGGCGATCAACCCGCCACGGGCGATGACCGATACTACCCAGATGGCGATGCCGATGATCAAGGCCAGGCAGCCAAGCCCAACGATTA
>JASFLR010000287.1:0-5075 GCA_050117995.1 Anaerolineae bacterium | reverse complement strand
GTCAAAGCGGTCGGCGACCGTGACGTCCACGGGCAGGACCAGCTTGTCGCCCGCGCGGTCGATCAGGGCGCGGGCAGTATCCAGGCTCTCGTCCTCCACCAGCGATTCCGCTACGTCATAGCCATCAGCCTTGAGGAACGTGTTTGCCATGCCGCCACCAATGAGCAGCGCATCCACCTGTCGCAACAGGTTCTCGACTACGCCGATCTTGTCCGAAATCTTGGCCCCGCCCAGAATAGCAACGTATGGTCGCTCCGGCGAGGCAAGGGCGTTGCCCAGGAACTCGAGTTCCTTCTCCATCAAAAAGCCGGCAACGGCAGGTAGATGGTGGGCTACTCCTTCCGTCGAGGCATGGGCGCGGTGCGCCGAACCAAAGGCATCGTTGACGTACAGATCTGCCAGAGACGCCAGCTTGGCAGCAAAGGCCGGATCGTTCTGCTTCTCCTCCGGGTGAAAGCGCGTGTTTTCCAGCAAGAGCACGTCGCCTGGTTTCGCGGCTTGAGCTGCAGCCTCGACCTCTGGGCCGATGCAATCATCGAGCTTTGTCACCGGCCTGTCCAGCAGCTCTGCCAGGCGGTCCGCCACAGGGTCCATTTTCAGGCCATCGACAACCTCGCCCTTGGGCCGGCCCAGGTGGGAGCAGAGGACCACAGAGGCATCCCTATCAAGCAGATAGCGGATAGTGGGCAGTGCAGCCCGGATGCGCGTGTCGTCAGCTACCTTGCCTTCGGATAGCGGTACATTGAAGTCGACGCGGACCAAGACACGCTTGCCCTTGACATGGACATCGCGAATCGTCTTTTTGTTCATGGGAACTCCTCCAGACAGGTTTGAAGGGTCTGACGAAGCCGGTGCCCCTTCAGACCCCTCGAGATTCCTAACTGCTCGGGTGATTTCCTAGCCGGTTGCTCGCGCTACTTCATCAGGTACCGGGCCAGGTCGACCACACGGCACGAGTACCCCCACTCATTGTCGTACCAGGATACGACCTTGACCATGTCGCCACCTTGGACGTTGGTCAGCGGCCCGTCGACAATGGAAGACCGCTCATCGCCCTTGAGATCCATCGAGACCAGTGGCTCTTCGCTGTAGCCAAGGATACCTTTAAGTTCACCCTCGGCAGCAGTGCGGAAAGCGTCGTTTACCTGGTCGATGGTCACGTTCTGTTCCAACTCCCCAACAAAGTCCACGATGGAGACGGTCGGGGTGGGCACGCGCAAGGCAAAGCCGTCGAACCTGCCCTCCAACTCGGGAATGACCAACGATACTGCTTTGGCTGCACCTGTCGTGGTGGGAATGATATTCAGGGCCGCCGCTCTGGCACGTCGCAGGTCCTTGTGGGGCAGGTCAAGGATGCGCTGGTCGTTGGTGTATGAATGGATAGTCGTCATCAATCCGCGGCGGATGCCAAAGCTGTCGTGCAGCACTTTGGCAACAGGCGCCAGGCAGTTGGTCGTGCAGGATGCATTGGACACAACATGGTGCTTGTTCGGATCGTACTGGTCACCATTCACGCCGAGCACCACCGTGAGGTCCACGCTGTCCGCCGGTTTGGCTGGGGCAGAGATGATGACCTTTTTCGCGCCACCTTCTTCCCGGTGGATGGCTGCCTTCTTGCCATCTCTGAACACACCGGTAGCCTCAACCACGACGTCCACACCCAGCTCCTTCCATGGGAGCTTGGCAGGGTCGCGCTCGGCAAAGGTGTCGATCAACTTGCCGTCTACTTCAAAGCCACGCTCAGTGACCTTGACGGTAGCCGGGAAGCGCCCATAGGTGGAGTCGTACTTGAGTAGGGTAGCAAGTGTCTGGGTATCGGTGATGTCGTTAACGGCAACTACTTCCACATCATCCTGGGGGCTCTCCCAGGCGATCCGAAAGATCTGCCTACCAATTCGCCCAAATCCGTTGATTCCAATCCTGACTGTCATTTCGTCCTCCTAATCTTGATTTGCAGGGCAAGAAGCCCTGACGGTCATAACAAAGCTATAAGAACTTTTCGACCGCTCGTGATACACATAGTATCCTCACCTAGGTGCGCCAGATGGAGATTCAGGTCCGGTCTCAGCTATGTGTTTGGTCATCACGCCTAAGTAGAAGCGGATGATCTGGCTAGCAAGCTTGTTTGGGTCATGCCGCCAAGGTATAGCCGGATCCGCCACATCGGCAGCAATCACATCGTAACCTGCATCAAGCGGGTAGTGCAACTCGACAGGCTCCAGGTGTTGGTTCTCCAGGCTCTTGCGCGGCTTGTTGTTCGCCAAGACCGTAGTAAAGATGCCTGGCCCCAGGTGGCGCTGCAACGCGCTCATATGCTGGCCCACGTCGAATCCATCTGTCTCTCCTGGCTGCGTGGATACGTTGCACACGTAGAGCCTCTCTGCTGAAGAAGCCTCTATCGCTCGTCGGACATCCCTGACGAGCAAGCTGGGCAGGATGCTCGTGAATAGGCTTCCCGGTCCGGCGATGATGAGGTCGGCGTCCAGAATGGCCCGCACAGCCTCGGGAAAAGCTCGCGCCTCCTCAGGTTGGAGGAACACGCGCTCTATGGGCTGCCTCGCCTGTGGTATGGCCGATTCACCCCTCACACGAGCCAGGCTCGAAGATGCGGCGTCGTTTGCAATTTGCAGATCCGCAACGAGCGTCACATCCTCCAAAGTGGCAGGCAGAATTCGTCCCTGCACAGCCAGAACGCGACTTGCCTCCAGGATGGCCCGCTCGAAACTGCCCGTTACAGCTGCCAGGGCCGTGATAAAGAGATTGCCGAAACTGTGTCCCTTCAGCGCTTCCCCTTGCCCAAAGCGATACTGAAAGAGCTGGGTAATCAGTGCCTCGTCTTTGGCCAGCGCGGCTATGCAATTGCGAAAGTCACCTGGCGGCAAGAGCCCCAGTTCTCGGCGCAGACGGCCGGACGAGCCACCGTCGTCGGCTACCGTGACAATGGCAGTAATATGCGGGGTGTGGGTCTTGAGGCCACGCAGCAGGGTCGCCAGGCCCGTACCCCCGCCGATAGCCACCACCTTGGGCGCCCGAATTTCGCGTTCATCTTTCGCCTTGTCAACCATGTCACTTGGCAATTATAGCCCAAGTCGTCGGCTTCGTCAATGTTTGCCTGGACCGCCAACAGATTCACAGCGATCAGGGCGTCGAAATCAGTTCTGGGCGTGCTTTCATTGGCCCGATGCGTAGAACGATGATAGAATAGTGCAGCTTGCTTGTGTCTGTGGATAGCAAGGTTTCGGCAATCCACGCAGGCATATGGTACCGTGTTTTTTGAGGGGGCGGGCACACGCGAAGAGAAGAGGATTGGGCATACATAGGGGAAGTGACTTCATGGTGGATGCAGAAGATGTCTTGGCAGGACTAAATGCGGCGCAGCGGGATGCAGTGGAGACTGTGGAGGGTCCGGTGTTGGTTTTGGCCGGGCCTGGCAGCGGCAAGACCCGGGTGTTGACCCGCCGGGTGGCCTATCTGGTCAAGGAATACGGCGTCCCGCCCTGGCAGATCATGGCGGTAACCTTTACCAACAAGGCCGCTCGCGAGATGAAGGCCCGGCTCTACGATCTGTTGGGCGAGCAGTTCCGCAAGCTGACCATCGGCACCTTCCACGCCATCTGCGCACGCATCCTGCGGCAGGATGCCGAAGCGGCCGGTATCTCGCCGCAGTACGTCATCTATGACAGCGGAGACCAGCTTAGCCTGGCGAGACAGGCCATCCGAAGCCTGAATCTCGATGACAAGCGTTTTCGCCCCCGGGCGATGCTCCGCCACATATCCTATGCCAAGAATGAACTTGTGCTCCCGGCTGAGATGCGCGCTGGCACCTACCGGGAGGAGGTAGCCAAGCGCGTCTACGAACGCTACCAGGAGATGCTGACGGAGAACAGCGCTCTGGATTTCGACGACTTGTTGATGAAGACGGTTCAGTTGTTTAGCCGGGATGCGGAGACGAGAGCGAAATATCAGCGCCGCTATCCTTTTGTCCTGGTCGACGAGTGGCAGGACACGAACATGGCCCAGTACGAGTTGGTCAAGCTATTGGCGGGCGACCGGGCTAACCTCTTTGTGGTGGGTGACGAAGATCAGTCGATCTACCGCTTTCGCGGGGCTGACTATCGAAACGTGGCCCGCTTTCGCGACGACTATCCGCATGCCCGAGTGGTAATGCTGGAAAGGAATTACCGTTCCTCTCAAACTATCCTCGACATTGCAAATGCCGTCATCGCGCGCAACGTGCACCGTCACCCGAAACGGCTCTTCACCGATAGGGATGGCGGCCCGCAGACTGTCGTCCTAGAGGCCTATGACGAGCAAGAAGAGGGCGACATGGTTGTGAGCGAGATCCGGCGCCTGGTGTCGCAGGGAGAGGCAGAGTTTGGGGATTGTGCAGTGATGTACCGCACAAACGCCCAATCGCGACCAATTGAGGATGCATTCATCAGGCGAGGAGTACCCTACAAGCTGGTGGGCGCGACGCGTTTCTACGAGCGGAAGGAGATCAAGGATGTCCTTGCCTACCTGCGCGTCCTTCACAATCCGTATGATGGTGTGGGGCTGATGCGCATCATCAATGTGCCGCCGCGGGCCATTGGCCAGAAGACGGTGGGCAGCCTGGTGCGATGGGCAGAGGAGATGGGGGTGCCACTCTACGCTGCGCTTCAGGTCCTTACCGAGGACGAGGAAGGCGTTTCAGGACCCTTTGCTACCCGCGCCAGGCGCGCCCTGACAGAGTTCACGACCATGATGGAGGATCTGACTCGGGCGAGGCACGAGTTGAACCTGCTGGAGCTCCTGGACTATTTGCTCGAGCACACGGGCTATGCGCGATTCGTCCAGGATGGCACTGACGAGGGACAGATCCGCTGGGAGAATATCATGGAGCTTCGAACAGTGGCGCGCGACTATGCTGATCTGCCGGTAGAGACGGCGCTGACCACCTTCCTCGAGGAGGTTGCGCTGGTGTCAGATGTCGACAACCTTGATGACCAGGTGGATGCTCCCACACTGCTCACGTTGCACTCGGCCAAAGGGCTGGAGTTTTCGATAGTGTTTGTGGTCGGCATGGAGGAGGGCCT
>JASFLR010000286.1:0-5076 GCA_050117995.1 Anaerolineae bacterium | reverse complement strand
AAGCGGGCCGGCACGTCCGTCGATCTCAGCGAGCTGCTCGACGACATCGGCCCCGATGCAGTACGCTTTCTCCTACTGGGCCGCGCCGCCGACAGCCAGATGGAACTCGATCTGGTCCTGGCCCGCCAGCAGTCAGATGAGAACCCCGTCTACTATGTGCAGTACGGGCACGCCCGCATTGCCAGCATCCTGCGCTATGCTATGGAACAGGGCAGCAGCGACGAGGGAGCGGATGTGTCGCTGCTGACCCACCCGTCAGAGCTGGCGCTGATCCGCAAGATGCTCGAGCTACCCGAGGTCGTGGCCCTGGCCGCCGAGAACCTGGCCCCCCACCACCTGCCCTACTATGCTCAGGACCTGGCCTCCACCTTCCATGCCTTCTACCGTGATTGCAGGGTGGTGAGTTCCGATCCGGCTGACGCAGAGGTGTCCAGGGCAAGGCTGCGACTGGTCAAGGCTGCAAAGCTGGTGCTGGCGCGCACACTGACGCTGATGGGGGTCAGCGCGCCAGAGCAGATGTAGCAATTCCTCTAGTTTTCGGAAAATCGGTGCTGGCGAAAACGCTCGAGGATGCTGGGAGGCGGGGCGATCTCGGACTCGTCCGAGCCACGCTGGTCCCACATCCCGGCGTCGAGGATCTTGTCGAGTCGCGCCACAGCCTCCTGCGCAGCCCGCCCCAGTGCGTGGTACTCTTCCAGTGAGAGGGTCAGCGTAAGCGAGCCCAATCGCAGCTCGCACTCCCGATTGGCGCGGCAGGCAGCCTCTAACTCACCGTCCCGGAACAGGACCTCTGGCGATGCCGAGGAGCGCGCCAGCAACCCTGCCAGCCGCCCGAACTCGTCCCGCGTAAAGCGGACGGTGACCCGGTCCCAGGTCAGATGGACCAGGCCATGCCGGCAGCCATTAATGAAATGCCGCGCATCGATCTCGGCCAACCGAATGAAATGGGGTGCTCTCAACAACTCCTACCTCCCGACAGGCAGGACGCATCATTCTCGCCTGTCAGGACTATTCTACATCAAGCCGCCGCGATCCGCAAGCCCGCAGAAAAGGTGCAGTAGCGCTGCTGGAAAGTCAGACAGAAACCTCTATAGGGACATTTGTCACCTCGAGGCAAGCTGCAATCGCCCTACAGCAGACTATAGCGCACCCAGGGCGCGATCCAGGTCGGCGATGATGTCCTCGGGATCCTCGAGACCCACGGAGAGTCGGATCAACCCATCATCTATGCCGACGGCGGCCCGCTCCTCGGGCGTCATGTGCTCGTGAGTGATGGTGGGCGGATGCATGCATATCGTGCGGCTGGTGCCAAAGGTGACGGCATGGCAGATCAGGCGGAAGCTGTCGATCACGCTGGCTGCGCCGGGGATACCGCCAGGGACCACGAAGGACATGAGCCCGCCCGGCCCCTTCATCTGGCGCTGTGCGAGTTCGTACTGGGGATGGTCCGGCAGCCCGGTTTGGTTGACGTGGCGCACCTTCGGGTGAGAAGCCAGGAACTCGGCGACTTGTTGGCAATTCGCGCTGTGGCGCTCCATGCGTAGGGAGAGGGTCTCCAGGTACTGCAGAGTCAGCCACGAGTCAAAGGGCTGCATGATGGCCCCGACGAACTCGGTCGTGTTCCAGCGGATATCCTCGGTGAGCGCCTCGGGCCCAACGATGGCACCGCCCAGCACGGTGGCATTGCCGGACAGGAACTTTGTGATGGAGAGCAGGACGATATCAGCCCCGAGTTCCAGCGGCTTCTGGAGGGCCGCGGTGGTAGTCGTATTGTCGACCAGCAGAGGCACACCACGCGAGTGCGCGACGCCAGCCACGGCGGTTATGTCGGTCACAAAGAGGGTGGGATTGCTCGGGGTCTCTACCCACACCAGCTTGGTCCTGCCGTCGATCTCTCGATCCCAGGAAGCGGGATCAGCCGCGTCCTGCACGAAACGAAAAGTGACCCCACAGCGCTCGGGAAAGATGGTGGCTGCCTGTTTGTAGCCCTCGCCAAAGATGTTGAGCGTGGTCACGACGTTGTCGCCGGGCCGGGCCAAGGTAAAGATCAGATTGAACAGAGCCTGAGACCCGGAGGCTGCAGACAGGCATGCCTCCCCGCCCTCCAGAGCGGCAAGCCGCTCCTCCAGAAGAGCGGCAGTCGGTGTCTTGGTGCGCCCATAGACGGGATATGGGATCTTGTCGAACCGTTCGTAAGGATAGGTCATGGAGGGCACGATGGGCGGCACGAAAGAGCGCAAGCTTTCCAGGTCCTTCCCCGGCTGCCAGCCGGCATGCAGCGCCAGGGTGTCGAATCCGAGACCGGCGTCGTGCCGGCCTGGCGGTCTTTCCGCCGGATCGTATACCCAGGGTTCTCTCATGAAGAATAGGTCGTGACTTTGAGACATCTCTTCGCCTCCTTGAAAGCGCCGGTCCACTGGCCCTCTACGATCCGCTTGAGGTCCCGGCGGATCTCCGGCGGAAGCGGCTCGGGCTCGTACTCCGCCAGAATCTTGTCAACTACCTTGGCAGCCCGTTGCTCCATGGTGGTGCTGCCCTTTTGCTCCCACTGGGCATACACGCCCTTGTCAGCAAGCTCGGAGTAGTATGGCTCGCGGAAATGGCGCAATGTATGATCGTGACTCAAGTAGACTCCGGTAGGACCCAACTCCTCCACCGTATCCAGAGCCAGGGTCTCATCGCTCACCGTCACTCCCCTGGTCGCGGCGCGGAGAAAGCCGATAGAGTCGGCACAGATGGCCATCAGCTGGAGCGAGGCCTGCAGGCCGGAATCCATGAAGCCAAGGTCGTGCACGATATTGGCACCATGGAGCAGCGCAGTGGCCAGGCTAATGGTCGCCTCAAAACCGCATTGCTGGTCCAGCACCTTGGCATCGGTAGAGCCGCCCAGGCCAAAGACGGGCAATCCATAGTACTTGCCCATCTCGGTTGCCACCCCCTGTTCGTCGGCAAGGACATAGTTGCCGACCATCGTCTTGAGGTTGTAGGGCCCGCCGTTCCAGCCCGGCACTGCCACCGGCGTGCCCTCGCGGACCAACTGCGCCAACACGATGCCCAGCAGGGTGCCAGCATTCATAGAGGCCATGCAACCGGCAGTGGTCGCCGGCGAGTTGACGCCGGCAGCGTTCAGCGGTATGTAGAGCAGGGGGAGCCCCTTCCCGGCAAGGTAGATGCACTTTTGGAGGGCTTCGGCATTGGCTACGAGCCCCGAGGTGACATTGATATAGCAGGTGGCAAAGGGTTTCCGCTGGAATGCCGCTTCGCCCCCAGCCACGACTTCGCACATTTCAACGGCGGCCTGGCATCCATCGAGGTCGGGCGTGACAAAGACGATGGGCTTGGTCGTGTGATTGAGCATGACCTCCATCTGGTAGCGGTCGTAGCGCTCCGGGTCCACGTCGGAAGGCAGAACCATGGACATGCAAAAGTCCAGCGCGGGCAGTGCATCCTGCACGAGCGCTGCATCCCGCACATCGCGCAACATGGGGGCGCGCCGCTCACCTGTGCGGTGATCGAGGATATTGAGGCAATCAGAACCTCCGCCATAGTAAGTGTTGTATCCCCAGGCGCGGATGGAAACCTCACCACGCCGGTTGTACAGGGTCAGCCGCTTGGGAACCACGGCCAGCGCCCTGGCTACCATGTGCTCGGGGATCCGGACGCGGATCCCGTCAGCCTGTGCGCCGCCCTTGACCAGGAGTTCGCGAGCCGCATCGAGGTGGACGTCCATACCAACGCGCTCCAGGATCTCCAAGCTGGCGTTGTGGATCCCTTCGCGCTCTTGCGGCCCAAGGCGAGCATAGTGCGCGCTGGTCATGCTGGCACCATGAGTCTGTATCATCGTTACCCCCTACCTTCGAGTCTACATCCGCCGCCCCATCCAACGCTTCAAACGGAGAATACGGACAGCCGACCGTACTGGCACATTGTAGCACACTCGCATCATCACGTCAAAGAAGATATATTATCTGCACTGCAAAATATATTTTACGCGAGCACGCTCCGCGCCCTGATAAGTGGCCGGGAGCGAGAGCTGTGCCGCGGGTGCGCGGAGGGTGCGCGACCGACGTTGACAATCAACTTCTTTTGGCATATACTAACCCCAGTTTCGGGCATCGCGCCTGGAGAGCGCAAAGGAGCGGACATGGATCTACGTAATGACATCGCCGAAGTTCTGGTCTCAGAAGAGGCGATCCGGACCAAGGTTGCCGAACTGGGACAGCGAATCTCCGATGACTATGCGGGTGAAGAGCTACTGCTCATCGGCCTGCTGCGCGGGTCCATCGTCTTCCTATCTGACCTGATGCGCAAGCTGACCATCCCCGTTCGCCTCGACTTTATCGGCATCCAGAGTTATGGCCTGAGCACAGAGAGCGGCGCGGTGCGACTGGTCATGGACCTCGAGACCGACATCTCCGAGCGCCATGTGTTGGTCGTCGAGGATATCGTCGACACAGGCAAGACGCTCTCCTACCTGGTGCAGAACCTCAAGGCGCGCCAGCCCGCAAGCCTGCGCATGTGCGCACTGCTCGACAAGCCAGACCGCCGCCAGGTGCCCATCAAGGTCGACTATGTGGGTTTTGAGATCCCTGACAAGTTCGTGGTGGGTTATGGGCTCGACTTTGCGGAGGGATACCGGAACCTGCCCTATGTAGGAGTGCTGAAAGAGCATCTCTACAAAGAGGTGTTGATGAGAGGAGCCATCATCCAGGAAATTAACAAGTATCTGGCCTGGGAGATCTCACTTGGCGAGCTCATCACGTGGGCGCGACAGACATTGGAGGCAGGCGAGCTTTCACCGGACGACGAAGCGCTCCTCCAGGATTTGGTTGACTGGGCTGGCGAGCCGGACAGCGCAGCCTTTGGCCTGACAATTGAAGAATGGTCACGATTGCTCCGCCGGCTGGGCCAGGAATTGCGGGTGAGTACCGCTCCGCTGGCACGGTAAAGCAGAGGGATAGGGAAGGAACTATGACACTTGAGGCTACGATTGCAGTCGCCCGCGGTGAGGAACCTGCCGACCTACTCTTGAGGAACGCGCAGTTGGTGAATGTCCTCTCCGGAGAGATTCACGCC
>JASFLR010000285.1:0-5085 GCA_050117995.1 Anaerolineae bacterium | reverse complement strand
CTGCCGTCGGGCGGAGGTGGACGAGCCTGTGTCGATCCGTCTGCTGAAGCGCTTTGTTTCAGACTGGGCGCTGTCCCATCCAGAATACTCAACTCCAGAGGCGCTCCGAAAGCCAAGCCCCGACGCCCAGCGCGTTGCGGTAATTGGCGCCGGACCGGCGGGCATGGCCGTTGCTGACGATCTTGCCCGCAAGGGCTATCGCGTTACCGTCTTTGAGGCGCTTCCGGTCGTTGGGGGCATGATGGCCGTGGGTATCCCCGCGTACCGCTTGCCGCGCGAGGTAATCTGCCAGGAGATAGAACAGATTGAGCGTCTGGGTGTCGAGATCCGTCTGAACTCACCCATCGGTCCCGGAGGCGTTCACACCCTGGATGATCTGCAAGAGATGGGCTACGAGGCCGTCTTCATAGGTGTCGGCGCGCACCACAGCCACCATCTGCGCATCCCAGGCGAGAACCTGAGCGGAGTTGTGCCCGGAATCGAGTTGCTCAGATCCATCAATCTGGCGCAGCAGCACGGGGGTTCCGATTGGCAGAGCAAAGCGCAGTCAGAGCTGCCTGCTGGCGCAGCCACCCGGGCAGCCATCATCGGCGGCGGCAATACGGCCATGGACGTAGCCCGCTCCCTCAGGCGCTTGGGTGTCGACTATGTGCGCATCCTATACCGTCGCAGTCGAGCCGAGATGCCCGCCCTACCCGAAGAGATCGAGGACACCGAAAAAGAGGGCGTTGTCATTGAGTTCTTGGTCTCACCAGTCCGCATCTTGGGCGGTGAACAAGGGCAGGTGACCGCGCTGGAGTGCGTGCGCATGAAGCTGGGCGAACCAGACCACTCGGGCCGGCGTCGACCTATGCCAATCGCCGGCTCCGAGTTCGTGCTCGAGCTCGACATGGTCGTGCAGGCCATCGGCCAGTCACCCGATCTTTCGTTCCTCGGCGAGGGACACGGCTTTGCCATAACGCGAGAAGGAACATTCAACATCGATCGCGTGTCCTACATGACCAACAAACAGGGTGTCTTTGCCGCTGGTGATGCCATCACACAACCAGTCTCAGTCATCGATGCCATCGGGTCTGCCAAGCAGGCTGCCGCCAGCATTGACGCATACCTGCGCGGCTGTGCGCCACACGAGGTGCAGGTCTCGGCACGCGAGGTGCCGATTGCCCGCCGTGAGCTCCTGCCCGAGGACTTGGTGCCAATGGCACGCCATGCCCCGCCGACGATTCCCATGGCCCGTCGCATCAGCAGCCACGCTGAGGTCGAGCTTGGCTACGACGCCGAAACAGCTATCGCGGAGGCTCAGCGTTGCCTGATGTGCGGCCCCTGTTCAGAATGCCTCGCATGCGAGTTGGTCTGCGAGCCCGGCGCCATTCTGCACAGCCAGCAGGAGCGTTTCGAGGAGCTCGACGTCGCGGCCATAATCTGGGCAGACCAGACTGGTGAGACCTATGACACCCTCCGGGGGGCTCTTCCCCAGAGTGCCTTTGGTAAGGGACTCTACCGTGTCCAGCCAGACGATCCCCTGGCCGGCTCTGCATCTGCGGGTCGAGTGATGTTGGACCTACTCGCAGAACGGCAATCGGTCACCTCACAGCCGTCCGCAGTGGGTGAGCTTGGTGCCCCCCGCATAGGCGTATTTGTCTGCGAATGCAATGGGCAGATCTCTGATATTGTGAACATAGCAGCCGTGCAGGGGGCTGCACAGACCTGGCAAGACGTGGAGCATACACAGGTCTTGCCCCAGTCATGCTCTGAAGAGGCGGCTGACCTGATATACCGAACGGTAGCTGAGCAGAACCTGAATCGTGTCGTTCTTGCTGCCTGTTCGTGCTGCACCACCGATCAGGTGTGCTACAGCTGCACCTACCAGCGCGTGCGCTGCAAAGACAATCTACTGGGTCGGCACTTTGACGGTGGCAACCCCGTCTTCGAGTTTGTCAACATACGGGAGCACTGTGCCTGGGCTCACGAAGACAACCCGGTAGCAGCTACCGCGGCAGCCTCAGCCATGATCGCTGCAGCGGTCGCCAAGACACGGCTGTCTGCTGTACACGCCGGAAGCTCGGAACCTCTGGACAAGATCGTCCTGGTCCTGGGCAGCGGCAAGGCTGCAACGTTCTGCCGGGAGGCCCTGTCTGCTCAGAACATCCAAGCTTTACAACTGCGGGATATTCCGAGCCAGATACGGCAGACGCCGGACCACTTTGCCGCAGTCACGGACAATTCGACGCAGTGGAGCGGCTCGGCAGTCATCTTGGCCCCGCACGACGATCAGGAGCACGCGCAGATTTGCGCCGCGTTTGAGCCAGATCACCGGCAGCCACGCATCCGGACCCAGTGGGGAGCTGTTGACACGCACCGGCCTGGTGTCTTCGCCTGTGATCCTGCTGCAGAGCCTGATCTCGCCGGATGGGCAGCGGCCGCACGGGCCTCCGCGTGGTTAGGCTATGAGCATCCCTGGCCGGAGCCTCCCTCTTACACGGTGGATCCAGAGCGTTGCCGGGGATGCGGCGACTGTGAACAGGTGTGTGAGTTCGGCGCCATCCAGCTTCAGGGCGATGGGGAGATTCGTGTGGCCTGGATCGATCCCCGGATCTGCCAGGCAGATGGTACCTGCGCTACCCGCTGTCCGGCTGGCGCCATCAAGACAGAGCGAGTGACCAGCATGCAGATCGATGCCATGCTGGAGGCGCTCTTGGCCTAGGGGGTCATATGCCACGTACACAGCCACGCGTGCTGATCGTTACCTGCAACTGGAATGCCTACGAGGGCCTGGATCAGGCCGGGAGGCAGCACCTCAACTTGCCTGCAGGAGTCCGGACGCTCAAGGTCGAATGCATGGGGCAGGTCGGTTCCAGCATGATCTTCAAAGCCTTTGAAAAAGGCGCCGACGGAGTGATGCTGGTAGGATGCACGCCAGATGAGTGCCACTTTGAGTTTGGCAGCCGCCGCGCCGCCGAGCTATTCGAGGAGACTCGCCAGCTAGCCGGGCTGCTGGGCATCAGTCAGGACCGTCTGCAGTTTCTCCAGGTACGTGCGGGGGAGGGTGCAGAGTTGGTTGCCAGCGTGCAGGGATTTGTGGATCGATTAGCGGCCCAGGCTGATGAGCCACTCCACTGGCAGCAACAGGCCACCAAGATGGAAGGAGCCACTGGTTCATGAACTTCCAGCCCATCATCCAGAGAACGCGCGCCTACCTTTGCGCCGATTGCGGAAAGTGCACCGGTAGTTGTCCGCTGGCCCGGGTCGACCCGGAGTATTCGCCACGGAGGATCGTCGAGCGCGTTATCTCTGGCGATGCACAAGCAGTAATCACCGATCCTCGTCTCTGGACCTGCATGACCTGTGGGCTGTGCAGTACACGTTGCCCCTCGAATGTGGACTTTGTACGCTTTATCATCGAGATGCGGGCCGAGGCTTTCCAGGCCGGCGAACGGGGCGTGTATGCCCATGATGGTATCCTCCAGGAGATCATGCGCCTCCAAAGACTGAACGTCCGCCAACATCGGACTGGGTGGATCAGCCAGGACATACATGTGTCCGAAAGCAGTGAGTACCTTTACTTCGTGGGCTGCCTGCCCTACTTTGATGTTATCTTTGATGAACTCGGCCTGGAGCCACTGGAGATCGCGCGCAGCGCTGTACGGCTGCTGAACCGCGTCGGCATCACCCCGATTGTGAGTGACGAGGAACGGTGCTGCGGCGCGGACCTGCTCCTGGCAGGCGACGTGGAGGGTTTCCGGGACCTGGTCAAACTCAACGTGGAGATGATCGAGGCTACCGGGGCAAAGAAGGTAGTCTTTACCTGTGCCGAGTGCTACAATGCTTTCAAGAACGACTACCCAGACTATGTGGGCACCTTGCCTTTCGAGACGCTGCACTTGACCGAGCTGCTTGCCGGGGAAATCGAAACCGGAGGGCTGGCCTTCGAATCGTTACCGGGGCAGGTAACCTACCACGATCCCTGCCGCATGGGGCGCTTTCTCAGAGTACACGAGCCGCCACGCGCCGTTCTTGCCGCAGTACCCGATCTCGAACTTGCCGAGATGGAGGACAACCGCGAGCGCGCCCTCTGTTGCGGTTCGCCTGCCTGGATCAACTGCGGGGCTTCCTCAAAACTGATACAGAGGGAGAAACTACGCCAGGCTCGCGAGACAGGCGCTCGCGTCATGCTGACCACCTGTCCCAAGTGCCAGATCCATCTGAGCTGTGCCTCGCGGGACGTTGCCGCGGAGCAAAAGATAGAGGTCACAGATTTGACAAGTTGGATTGGGCAAGCTCTGGACTGAAAAGAGACAATGAGGTTGTCAGGATAGCGTTTTTTCGGACACGCCGCGGGACATGAGACGCAGTCGTAGAGATGATACGGGGTCAACCATTGGTCGGTGTCATTGACGGACACTTTTTGAATAGCGCGGTGCAGCAGGCAAGCCTCCTCGTCCAGGCGGGGGGAAGTGCCTTCTATCTCTGCGCTCCGACTCTGGACGAGTTTGAGCTGGCGGCAGTCTACGGCCCCGAAGAGCCGCCCTGGAGCGACGATCTCATCAACCAGGCCTGTGCCTCGCGCAAGGCTGCCATAGCCAGGCTGCCCGATTCTCCAGCCATGCTCGCTGTGCCATCAATCTGGCGCGACAAGATGAGAGGTGTGCTGGTTGTGGTCGGCAGCACGGGCGAGCGGGCTTTCGACGATAGGGATGTGGCGCTCCTGCAACCCCTGGCCGAGTTGACCGCTGCCGCCATGGTTCAGGCCGAGCGCCTCACGAGAATGACCGCCCAGTTTCGGGCCCTACACGTCATCGACGTAGCACTAACCTCTAGCCTGCAACTGGACCGGGTCTTGGACCTGATCTTGGAGAAAGCGATTGCCTTGGTCGGGGCGGAGCATGGTTCACTGCGCCTGCTGGAGCCGGAGACTGACGAGCTCGTCCTCAGAGCGCACCTGGGCGAAGGCTGGACCGACGAGGTTTGTGCGTTCACCTTTCGACTTGGTCAGGGCATTACAGGTTGGGTCGCACAGCAGCAGCAACCCTATCTATGCCACGACACCCTAAACGATCCCATCAACGTTGTCCTCTTTGAGGAAAT
>JASFLR010000284.1:0-5139 GCA_050117995.1 Anaerolineae bacterium | reverse complement strand
TGGAGAAAGGCCATGCAATTTGCAGGGCCTGGGGGCTCTTGTCCATCTGTCCCGCAACATGGAGTGGTAGAGGAGCGGAGCATCCCCTGATGCGGAGCGGTATTCGCATCAGAATATGGCTGACTCTGCTCCACGAGGTAGGATAATGGCACTGCCGCGGTTCGCATTAAGGGGCACGTCTACTACGTCACCACAGTAGTATATGATCGCCTGCCCATATTCACGCGGCCCAGCTTTATCATCCCGCTCTACGACAGCCTCAATTTCTACCGCCACAAGCAGGAATTCAAGTTGCTGGGCTATGTAGTAATGCCCGATCATGTGCACCTAATTATCTGGCCTTCCGGGACATGCACCGTTTCTGACATCATGCGAGACTACAAGAAGTTCACCTCAACGCGGCTTATTCGCCAAGCAGAGGTCGAGGGCGTGGAGGAATGGGTTGTAGCTTTCCGTTCAGCGGGTCGGGAGACCGGTCGCAGTGCCAACAAGGTGTGGCAGGATAGTTTCTGGGACGTGAATATCTACACCAAGCGCTTCTTGCGCCAGAAACTTTACTACCTGCATCGAAATCCGGTACGAGCTGGACTTGTCGACAACCCAGAGGGGTACGTGTACTCTAGCTATCGCAACTATGTCTATGACGAGAACTGGCTGATCGAGATTGACCAGGATTGGACGTGAGGGCGGAACTTTGCTCGCATCTGAGGATGGCTCACTCCGCCAATGCACGCAGGTTCTTCCAAAGACAGCGGCAGTCAAATGTCCCTGCTGCGGAGTCGTGTCCACAGCCGAGTTCGCATCTGAGGATAGCTCACTCCACGAATGCACGCTGGCCACTTGAGGATCGGATGCGCAAGTGCAAGGCCAAATAGGACGTGAAGATACGATGACCACTCAACTCTTTCTCGCCCCTGCTGCTGCAGGAAAAACGGCCTACGTCCTGGACCTGGTTCATGCTACAGCTCACGCTCTGTACTCCACACCCCGTGTCGTCGTGCCCACGCACCTGCAGGCGCGCGCCTGGCGCCGGCGACTGGCCGAGGCCGGTGGCGCCATCGGCGTGCGGGTGGTCACCTTTGACCGGCTGTACGCCGAGTGCCTCAACGCCGCCGGCGAGGCCTACACCGAGCTGAGCGAGCCGGTGCAGTACCGTCTTATCCGGGCCGTGGTGGATAGCCTGAAGCTTGACCACTATGCCCCGCTGGTAGCATTCCCAGGCTTTATCCAGGTCCTGGAGCGCCTGATCGGGGAGCTCAAAGCTGCCCGCATCCACGCCGACGATTTTGTCCAGGCCGTGGCTGGCATGGGGGATGAACCGCGCCTGCGCGAGTTGGCCCAGATCTATGCCGCCTACCAGCAACGCCTCCAACGGCAGGGCTGGGCGGATCGGGCCGGGCTGGGCTGGTTGGCCGTGGAGGCATTGGAAAAACGGGCGCCGCAGGTGGGCGGCGATTGGCCGCTGCTGGTGGTGGACGGCTTTGACAACTTTACGTCGGTGCAGCTGGCCCTGCTCCAGGCACTGGCCGGTCGCGTAGGCAAGATGATCATCACCCTGACCGGCACGATCGATCGCCGCGAGCGCCCCCTGGTACACCGGCGCTTCTGCGAGACGCGCAAAAAGCTAGAGACGGCGCTGGGGATCCAGGGAGCCCCGATCCCGGCACGGGCAACGCACCAGGTCCCCGCGCTGGCGCATCTGGAGGCATCTCTGTACCGCACGCCGTCTTTGCAGGAAGACGCTGGCGAAGCCGTGCAATTGATCGAGGCCCCCGACCGCGCGGCCGAGGTGCGCGCCGCACTGCGCTGGCTCAAGGGGCGGATCGTGGAGGATGGGATGCGCCCAGGCGAGGTCGCCCTGCTGGCCCGTGCCATCACGCCCTATCGCTCCTTTGTCCTGCAGGTCGCTGCCGAGTTTGGCTTGCCGGTTCGGTTGTTGGACGGCTTTCCTCTGAAGGCCAATCCAGCCATCGCGGCGCTTCTCGATCTACTGCGGCTTATGCTGCCCACAGACGTCGACAGTGCCGGGCCAGCATTGCCGCGCCGCACGGTGATCGAGGCCTGGCGCTCGCCCTACTTTGACTGGTCGGCGCTGCCGACAGAGGACGCGACAGAGCCGGTCGGCATCTCCCCGTCCGATGCTGACACGCTGGATAATGTGGCCCGCTGGGGACGCGTAATCAAGGGCCTATCCCAATGGGAGGAGGCCCTGGGCAACCTGGCTGCCCACGCCGAGGCTGTGGCCGACGAGGGCATGAACGAGGTGGAGCGCGACGAGGAGCAAGGCTGGCCCCAGGGCATTCCCAAAGGCCCCGCGGCCCAGCTGCTCCGGGCCAAGTTCCAACGGTTCATCCAGAGGCTCACGCCGCCGGAAGGTGAGCGCCCGGTTCGAGCATTCGTGCAGTGGCTGGAAGACCTGATCGGCCCCGATCCAGAGCACCAATCCGAGCGCTTTCCCGCCCCCGAAGAGCCCACGTCCCTTCAGATCGTAGCCCGGGCGCGGAACGGGCCGGAGACTGCCGAGAGGGATGTGGCAGCGTTGCAGGCGCTCAAGGACTTGCTACGGGGATTGGTATGGGCGGAGGAGGCCCTGGGCACGGAGAAGAAAGTTGCCTTCCCGGCCTTCTTTGACGATCTAGTTGGTGCGGTAGAGGCCGCCAGCTATCAGCTGGGCCCTGGCGCGGGGCACAGCAAGATTGTGGTTGCAGACGTGGTCCAGGCCCGGGGCGTACCTTTCCGGGCTGTGGCTGAGCTGGGCATGGCCGAGGGCGAGTTCCCGGCGGTGATCGGTGAGGACCCCTTCCTGCGCGATGCCGACCGGAAACGGATGCGCGAGGACTATGGCTTTCCCCTGGAGCCGTCGACCCTAAGCGCCGAGGCCGAGTTCTTTTACGAGACGGTCACACGGCCCAGCGAGCGGCTGCTGCTGACCCGGCCTAGCCTGACCGAGAACGGCGCGTTGTGGCAGGCTTCGCCCTTCTGGGAGGAAGTCTGCCGGCTGGTGCGTGCTGAGCCCGAGAGGCTGACCAGCGAGAGCATGCCGCTGCCCTGCCAGGTTGGCTCCTGGCCCGAGCTGATGGAAAGCCTGGCCAGCCACATGGGATACGGTGCAGTCCGGGCTTGGGTGCAGGAGACCGAGACGCTGCGGCAGGCCGCCCTGGATCTTTCTGTGCAGATCCACCACCTTCGGAGTGAGGGAGTGGCTGCCAGTGACTATGACGGCAACCTGAGCGACATAGCTGAAGTATTCGCCCGGCAATTCGGCGCAGACCACACCTGGAGCGCCAGCCGGCTGGAGTCGTACCGCACCTGTCCCTTCTCCTTCTACGTGCGCAGCGTGTTGGGTCTGGAGCCGCGCGAGGAGCCCAGCGAGGGACTGGACGCGCGGCAGCTGGGAACTCTCTATCACCAGATTCTGGAGGAGGTCTTTCAGGCGCCGGGTGTCAGTGACCCCACCGAACTGGAGCAGTTGCTGGAGGCCCTGCCCGGGGTGGGTGCCGCCATCCTGGATGCCGCTCCGGAGGAGCAGGGGTTCCGAGAGACGGCCTGGTGGATGCAGACCCGGGCCGAGATCCTGGAAAATGTGAGGCAATCGCTGGAGGCACTGGTGGCGTTGCCCGGCGGTTTCGTGCCGTACCAGCACGAAGCGGTCTTTGGCCTCTGGGGGCGGCCGCCATTGGTCATGCGTCAGGGCGACGACGCCGTCCGGCTGCGGGGCTTTATCGACCGGGTGGACCGGGCGCCCGACGGTCGCGTGCGGGTCATCGACTACAAGACCGCTGGACCCTGGGCATACACCAAGAAGGCGGTCATGGAGGGGAAAAAGCTCCAGCTGCCGCTGTACGCCCTGGCTGCCCGCGACGCCCTTGAGCTGGGAGATCCCGCCGAGGGATTCTACTGGCACGTGCAGCACGCCGAGCCCAGCTCTTTCCAGATGAGCAGATTCGAGGGCGGTCCCGAAGGGGCGATGGAGGTGGCGGTGGAAAAGGCCTGGGAGGCGGTGCGCGGGGCACGGGATGGTCATTTCGTCCCCGAACCGCCCGACGGTGGCTGTCCGTCCTACTGTCCGGCGGCGGGCTTTTGCTGGCACTACTGGCCGGGATTCGGAGGCTGAACGATGCATCCAAACGAGTCGATACACCCCATCGTGCCGATACACACCATCGTGGGCCAGATGAAGCCCAGTCCCGAGCAGGAACCGGCGGTCCGCGAGCGTGGCAGGGACATTGTCGTTACGGCGGGCGCCGGCACGGGCAAGACCCGCACCCTGGTGGCCCGCTACCTATCCCTGGTGGCCGAGAGCCTGCCCCTGCGCTCCATTGTGGCCATTACCTTTACGCGCAAGGCAGCCCGGGAGATGCGCAACCGGGTTCGCGACGAGATCCGAATCTACCTGGAGCGGTCGGACCTATCCGAAACGGAACGGGACCGGTGGCAGGGCCTGTACGCCGAGCTGGATGCGGCGCGCATTGGCACCATCCATAGCCTGTGCAGCGAGATCCTGCGTTCGCATCCGGCAGAGGCGGGCGTGGATCCCCGCTTCGGGGTATTGGACGAAGGCCAGGAAAATATCCTGTTGCGGCAGGTCGTCGACGGTGCGCTGGCCTGGGCCGCGGACCAGGAAGAACTGGTGGGGCTCTTTGCCCTGCTGGGTGAGCGATTGCTTCACAGCACGCTGGAGACGATGATTGGCGGACGGCTGGATGTAGAGGCCTGCTTCGCGGCCTTGCCCGCACCCCTGTGGCCGGTCTGGGAGGCCCGGCTGCTGGTACCCATGCGGGCCTTTGTCGACGACGCCGGTATCGAGGCTGATTTTGAGGAGCTGTTGGCCGTGCGAGATCAGGGGCTGCTGGCTCAAGCCGAGGCTGCGGGCGACAAGCTGGCTGGGCCGCTGCACCGCCTGCTGGCCTGCTGGGAGGAGATCGTCGACTACAAGGAACAGCGGGACTGGGCTGCGATCCTGGCCCGTATGCCCTCCCTGCGCGGAGAGATGTCCTCCGTGGGGCAGGCCAAGAACTGGAAGGCCCGTGATCCCCGGCCTGTCATCGCTGAATTGCGGAGACGGTATGACAGCGAGGTCAAGACGTGGCTGGGCAAAGGGATCGACCTGGCCCACGAGCGGCGACTGGCCGAGGCGGT
>JASFLR010000283.1:0-5141 GCA_050117995.1 Anaerolineae bacterium | reverse complement strand
GAGCACCAATGATTGGAGCGGCCTGCTCCTCACCTTCCTTCTGGCGCTGATTGGGATCGTCGCGTCGTTTCCCATTGGCGTCGCCCTTGCGCTGGGGCGCCAGAGCCGCCTGCCTGTGGTCAAGATCTTTTGCACTCTATTCATCGAGATGGTGCGCGGGGTCCCCCTGGTGACGATCCTGTTCATGGCCTCTATCATCCTGCCGCTCTTCCTGCCGGAGGAGATCCGCATCGACCGCGTATTGCGGGCCATGATTGGAATGACGCTATTTGCCGCGGCCTATATGGCTGAGAATGTGCGGGGCGGGTTGCAGGCCATCCCCAGGGGCCAGTACGAGGCCGCCCAGGCAGTGGGCCTGACCGGTTTTCAGACCACCGCCTTCATTGTGCTGCCGCAGGCCCTCCGTGCCGTGATCCCGGCCATTGTGGGCCAGTTTATCGCCCTGTTTATGGACACAACCCTGGCTATCATCGTCGGCTTGCTGGAGCTGCTCGCCATAGGCAAGGCGGTGCTTCAGAGTAACCAGGCGTGGCTGCTCCGTGACAAAGAGGTATACCTCTTTATCGCGGTTCTGTTCTGGATCTTTACTTACGCCATGTCCTACGCCAGCCGCCGGCTCGAAACGGCGCTGGGTGTAGGGGAACGATAGAACTCCCACCTGGGTCGGGGGAAAGCAGAGTATCGGAGAGAAAAGCATGCCAGAGGAAAAGCGAAGGGAAATCGGGGACGATATCATCGTCTGCCGCGATGTCGAAAAGTGGTTCGATGATTTTCACGTACTTCGTGGCATCACCATCACCCTGAAAAAGGGGGAGGTGGTGGTGATCTGCGGCCCGTCCGGATCGGGCAAATCCACCTTTATCCGTACCATCAACCGCCTGGAGGAGCATCAAAAGGGCGATATCATCGTCGACGGGATCGAGCTGACCAATGACATCCGGAATATCTCCGCCATTCGCAGCGAGATAGGCATGGTGTTCCAATCCTTCAACCTCTTCCCGCACCTGACCGTGTTGCAGAATGTCACGCTGGCTCCCATTCGCGTGCGCAAGCTGCCCAAAAGGGAGGCCGAGGAAACTGCCTACCGCTTGCTCGAGCGGGTGGGCATCCCTGAGCAGGCGGAGAAATTTCCCGGCCAGCTATCGGGTGGGCAGCAGCAGCGGGTGGCCATCGCCCGCGCACTGGCCATGGAGCCCAAGATCATGCTCTTTGACGAGCCAACTTCGGCCCTCGACCCGGAGATGATCAAGGAGGTGCTCGACGTCATGCGCGAGCTGGCCCGGTCGGGCATGACTATGATCGTCGTCACCCACGAGATGGGCTTTGCCCGCGAAGTCTGCGATCGCATCGTCTTCTTTGACGAGGGGCTGATCGTCGAGGAGGCGCCGCCCAGCGAGTTCTTTGAGAATCCCAGGGAGGATCGCACCAAGCTGTTCCTGAGCCAGATCTTGACACATTGACCACCTGTCCCTATACTTGGCTGTACGAGTGCACTGACCGGCCTGGGTGCCGGTCAGTTTTCATGTAGGAGGACGTTTGGTTTGAAATTTAGTCTGTCGACCGGGACCCTCTATCCCTATCCCTTGCGCCAGGCCTTTCGCTGGGCCCGGCAGGCGGGATTCGATGGCGTGGAGTTGGTCATAAATCCCGAAGCTGCCATACGCGGCGGGCAGTCGGTGCGGCAGATTGCCCAGGCCGAGGGTATGGAGCTCCTTTCGGCCCACCCCACGGTGATTCCGCTTCCCGGCTGGCGGGAACGGGATGGCGGCATGGCCCGTACCATCGACCTGGCCCGGGAGGCCGGGATTGGTCTGGTCGTCATGCATACGCCCAGGTCCGGTAGCCTGGACGAGGGTGACGGGCTAGTCTTTCGCCAGCGGATCGAAGGGTGGCAATCGCAGTTTGCGGGAGGCGGCCTGCAGCTGGCGGTGGAGAACAAGGCTATCCGCGCCGAGGCCGACTGGCACTATGCGCTGACCCCCTTGGATCGCCTGCGTGCCTTTGCCAACCGCCACGATCTGGGTCTCGTGCTGGACACCGCCCACGCCGGAACGGCTGGTGAGGACCTGCTGGGCGCTCGGCGCCTCCTTGGCGACCGGCTAGTGAACGTACATCTGAGCGATCTGGGGGGGCGTTTGCCGCTGGCAGGGTTCTCACAGGTGCGGCGGTTCTTCGGGGAACACCGTTTTCCGGGGACGGGCGACCTGGCGCTTGCAGGTCTGCTTGGGGAGCTGGGCGGCAGCGGCTATGCGGGCCTGGTTACGCTGGAGGTGAGCCCGTGGGCCGTGCGCGCCTGGTGGCCTCCTGCCGTGCGGCGCTATCTGACCCGGGCCTGTGATTGGATGAGGCAGGTGGCAGGTTCGGCGGGCAACAGGACTCGGCGTGCCGGGTGACAGGGTGCAGCAGGCACTACCGGCACGCGATCTGCGAAGGACAGCTATTCTTCGTCGCCCTGATCTTCTGGCGCCTCTGGCTTGGGCAGGCGCACCCGCTTCAGGGAGACCTTGTTGGCCTGCCGGCAGCTGGGACATTCGACGGTGTAGTGCGCAGGTTTGCTGGTGATGCCCTCTGCAGCCAGGAGGTTGGCGATATGCTGTTCGGTCATCTGGAACGCGTTACCGCATTTGAAGCATCGCACTTTGACCATGATTCATTCTCCAAGAGAGATACGTGGCAGAAATCGATTCCCGGTAGCCAGGTGGCCCGCGCCACCGCCGGACCCGTTTGCTGCCTGTGGGGCCAGTATAGCACGCCTCCATTGGCCTGTCAAAGCCTCAGGCTTTGCTGCAGAGATGCGTTCCGTGCGCACGATTCAACCTCTGGACAGCAGAACCCGCTGCCTGCGATGGTATCACTAATCACGAGGAGCCCGTTATGAAGAATTTTTACCAGCTCACCAACCGGGGGCGCGCCCTTCGCCTGCGTCGTATGGCGCTGGCTGCACTCCAGCACTACGATCTGGACGTCAAGCGCGTTCGCCTGCTGAGCAACGATCTGAACGGCATCTTTCGGGTAGATCTGGAAAGCGGGCGAAAGTTGGTGCTACGGGTCTGCCTGCCGGTGCCAGATTCGGGCCACAGCCTGCCAGAGATCCGCTCGGAGATGGTGTGGCTGGATGCCCTGAGCCTCGATACCGATCTGGGCGTGCCAGCACCCGTGGCCAATCAGGATGGGGGGCTGGTGACCACCGTGGAGGTAGAAGGAGTGCCCCAGGCGCGTCACTGCGTGGTCTTTGGCTGGATCCCTGGCCCTGACCTCGCTGACAGGCTGACACTGGAGAACGTGGAAAGGATGGGGTCGCTGTCCGCCCAGTTGCACGCCCATGCAGAGACCTTCAGGCCGCCGGCGGAATTCTCGATCAATACCGCGGACAGCGTGTTCCCCTTTGGGGACGAGAATATCCTCTTTGATGAGGCGTACCGTGACCTTGTGCCTCCTGACAGGCGCGATCTGTTTCAGCGCACCATCATGCGCGTAGAAGCTGCGTTGGGCGCGCTATATGCGGACCGGCGAGGGCTGCGCGTATTGCACTACGATCTCCATCAGTGGAACGTGAAGGTCTTTCGAGGTAAGCTGTATGCCCTGGATTTCGAGGACTTGATGTGGGGCTACCCTGTCCAGGACATCGCCATCACTTTCTACTACTGGCAGGATCGTGCCCGGTTTGGAGAACTGCGAGAGGCATTCAGGCGCGGCTATACGCAGCACGCAGGCTGGCCTGAGCAAGTGCGCGGGCAGATCGACACCTTCATCGCCGCGCGTGGGCTGGATCTTGCCAATTTCGTTCTTGATGATCCGAGCCTGGAGTGGCGTCAAAACGCTCCGGCTTTTCTCGAAAGGACAGAATCCCGGCTGCGGGCGTTGTTAGAGTAGTATAGGGACCTATACCTCCTCGATGCTGGACCGGATCTTGCCCAGCGAGGAACGGATTTCGTCGAGTTCACCTTCGATGCGCGTGAGCTTCTTTTTTTCGGCACGGACAAAGCGAGTGTAGGGCGCTATCGCCTCCCTCAATCGTCGCAGGCTCTTTTCCAACTCCCGGTCGAACTCGCTGGTCATGGCTTCCATCAAGCGCTCGCGGAGGTCCTCCAGCTTATTGTGCAGGTCGCTCTTGGCCCGCCGTCGCTTTGCCGGGATGATCAGCAGGCCCACTACAGCCATCGCGCCAGCAGCCAGAATGCCGGTGAAATCAGCCAGAGCCGTGTGCAGAATCGCCAGCAGAATGGCACCCAAGCCTACAGCCCCGACTTGAAGCAGGGCGACGCCCGCCACCGAGTCGCGCACACCCTGGGCCAGGGTTCGGGATTCGGCCTCGCGATCGTAGGTCATGACCACTTCTTTGGCGGCCCGCCCCACCGAATCGAGGAGCTGCCGGCGGTTGTACTCAAAGGGACCGCCCACCTGCCCGATGATCTGCTCTTCCTGGTCGTGGACCCTGGCCCGGTGGCGGTCCAGATACTCCAGCGTCGCCTGCCACTGCCGCAGATCTCTGTCCACCAGCCAGTCGATCAAGCCGCTCACCTCCTGCTCGATCTCGTGGGGCGTGTCGCCGATCACCTGCCGCTCGAACTCGCGCTGGATGCGCTGGGTGTTCACCAGGTCAAAGACGCGCGCCAGGCGCAAGGTCTCGTCGAAATAGACCATGCCCCGGTTGTTCATCGCCAGCAGCACCTTCTCGATGTCGGCCATCCGGTAGCGGAAATCGTTCTGCATGTCGCTGCGATAGATCTCAAGCTGGCCCTCGATATTCTCTATGGCTTTCAGATCCTCACCAAGCAGCTCCAGTCGGCTCTGCGCAATCTCCAGATACCTTCCCGCCAGGCGCTCGCCAACCCCCAGCGGATTGCGCAGTTTGAGCCTCACCCGACTCTTTTCATCCAGCGTCTTGTGGATGTAGGTCTCCACTTGCTGGAATCTGCTGGCAGCCCACAGGGCGTCCCGCTCGCCGGGCGTATCGGCCTGCTTGGCCTTCAGGGCCAGGCGCGCCGATATCGGAAAGATCTCGGGCGAAAAGCCCAGGAGCGCCAGGGCATTCTGGCGGATGAATTCGCTCACCTGGATTGTCTCATCCTCTTCCAGTAGGTCGGTCTTGTTGAGTAGGATGACCACCTTCTTGCCCCACTGCCGGATGCGCTCCATGA
>JASFLR010000282.1:0-5173 GCA_050117995.1 Anaerolineae bacterium | reverse complement strand
CTCCACGCCCCTCCCGACAAACTCCTCCACCTTGGCGGCGGGTTTGGGCTCCTTGAACTCCATCCAGGCCAAACTGAGATTCTCCTGGCTGTAGCCGTCTTCCTCCAGGAGCTTGAGCACATCCTGGCGAAAGCCAATCTCCTGCTCAGTCTCAGTCGCCCACTCTACGTCCCACTCGTCAGGTTGTCCGTGCCCCACCAGCAGGATGCCCACCCTGGATTTGTCGGTGTCGCCAATGTGCGCATTGGCTCTTTGCACAAACATGCTCTGCAAGGCGCTCGAATCGTACATCGGTCCCGTGTAGAGCACGGGTACACCCAGCTCCTCTTCCACATCCAGCTCCTTAATCAGATCTTCTCCTTCTGCAGTGTGGTTCGAGATCGTCAGGAACACCTCGCTCACGACGATCCGGCTTGCTCCATCATTGAGAGCCTGTATCACTGCAGCGTCTGGACGGGGATCGTCATCCAGGAAGCTGAGGTAGAACTTTGTCGTCGTATCGCCCTCCGCTCGAAATGCCTCTTCCAGGCGATTGATCATCTGGACGTGCATCCTGCGGTGGTCGCTCCTGCCTACCTCAAGATAGTGGTTTCTGAGCTCATACGCAAACAGGGGCCGAGCCACCAGCGGCACAAATGCAATCCCTTGCTCGTCGAACTCGTTGAACTGGTTGATCCAGCCAATTGGGTCGTAGGTTTCCGGTTCGCCATGGGTAAAGTAGACCACTGCCGTGTGCCCCAGGCCCGGGTCATCCTTGGTTCGCGTCAGTTGGGGGACTGGCCTGGCGTCTTCCCGGGCCAGAAAGGCACGGGTCATGAATACATAGCCCGCGAAGAATAGCACCAGGGCCAGCGGGACTGCAATGAGAAGTGGCCTGCCTCTGAGCAACACCGCAAGGGTTGCCACAAGGGCAAAGAACACAGTGCTGGCGGCCAGGAGGTACCAACTCATCTGCAAGGGATGGACAGTGAGATACTGCACCACGAGTGCCCCCAGAAGGGACGATAGGACGACAACCAACAACCACCTTATTATTTCCATGCGTACTCCTTTTCGTTATTCCCCTTCGCTGTGTGCGAACAGGGTGATGGGAAATCGTTCTTCGAATTATCCTGGCCAGGCCGGATGCCCGTGCTGGCTAGAGAGCCTTGATCGTTCCACGGTAGCCGTCGACGCTGACCATCTTGCCTTCTTCAATCTGGCAGGCTCCGGCCACAGACACCACCGCCGGAATACCATACTCTCGGGCGATGATCGAACTATGTGACAACATGCCACCTGACTCTGCCACTACCGCACCTGCCTTGGCAAAGAGCGGCGTCCAGCCAACGTCAGAATAGGGGATGACCAGAACATCCCCGTCCTGAACCTTGCTAAAATCCCCAATCCCCTGGAGTATCCTGGCTGGACCTGTATAGTGACCGCGTGAGGTCGGCACCCCGAGCAGCTCCTCACCCTGGCTCGGTTCCAGGGGGGGAGCTTTCTCGCCAAAGATGGTGTCTGGCGGCGTCAAGGCCCGGACCCGCCCCATCTCACCCTTCCGTTCCTGCACGAGCGCACGCGCATCGCTCGCCTGGTGCCCGGCCTTCACAATCTCCCGGACCTCGCCCGTGAATAGATAGAATATCTCATCTTTCGAGTCGATGATGTCGCGTTGCACAAAGCGCTCACCCAGGGCAAGGTACAGTTCTCGAAACAGTCCATAGCCATAGGTATACAGCGAACTGACCGCTTCGCGGTAGACTACAAAGGCGCGTGCCCGCCGGTACAGCAGCCGAAGCCGCCAGCGTCGCAATCCCGACACGGCCAAATCCGTGAACCCTATCTTCTTTGCGCCACCACTTTCGCCCACACCCTGATCGGCGATCATGTGCAGTATGAGCTCCGGCGTCTCGCGCCATGGCTTATGCGAGAAATCGTTGCCCGAGTCGCTCAGGTGACCAAAGTCGTCCAGAAAGCTGGCTACCAACCGCTGAAAGGGCGCAATGCCCGGGACCTCGAGAAACTCCTCGTAGGTGCTCTGTCGCACGGCATCCTGTTCGGCAGGCGACAATGCTCCGAACGCCCGGCTCAATCGAGCCAGATGCCACGTGGGCTCGAAGCGGCGCAGCTCATCTATGCCTCCCACCAGGTCAAAGCTCTGAAAGTCCACGCCAATCTCCGCCAGCCGCTCGCCTAGCAGACGGTTGTAAAGGAGCGCCAGGAGCAGGGTTACGACGTTATAGTATGCACCTTCCTGGGTCAGTGGATAGAGCCGGTCTATCTCAGCCAAGAGTTCCCGTTCACTCAGCACGCTTAGGTCGCCCCGCAGGAAGCCTCGATAGCGGTCGCCCATAGAGCGCAGAAAGGCTTCGACCTTGCGGCCGAACCTTATCTTGTCCCAGGCTGCGGCCAGCATTCTGGGCAAGAGGCGGTACGTTCTCGTGGTAGGCCTGAAGGAGGGCCGGTCCGGCATGTCCCGGGATATTCCCAGGAGCAGCTCCAGCGTCTCGCTGGGCAAGCCCATACGCTCAAAGATCCGCCCCAAGGTGCCCATGTTGAAATAGGCCCGGTGGTAGAAATAGGCAGCCAGATCCTCCGGCTTCAGGTCATTGTGGCCGATGACCTCGGTGAGTAGCCGGATCCAGGCCCCGTTGACCAGCGGCACGTTGACCGACCAGATCAGTGGCTTGATGAGCCCGGGGAATACCTCTTTCGCGATGCGATTGGAGTAGATTGGGATGTCAAGAGACGTGATCTGTCGCAGCTGGATCCACTTGACTTCACTTCCGTCATAAACCCACTCCAGATCGACAGGGTGGCCGTACGCCCTGGCGATCTCTTTGGTCTTGCGGACCACGAGCTCGATCACACCAAGCTCTATGCCCTGCCCATCTCCCGGCTCGCTGGGCTTGCTGATCCATGTACCCCACTTGTTGATCCACCTGTCTGGGGTCACGCCGTCCTGCAGCAGGGCCTCGCCGCTGCCCCTGACTGCCTCGACCACAACCTCATCCAGGCCTGTCACGGGGTTCTTGCTGAATGCCACGCCCGAGACCTGTGGAGAGACCATCTCCTGGACAATGACCGCCATCCTGAGATCGCGGGCAGAAAGCCCGCTCCGCTCAAGGTAGGCCTGCACGGTCGGCGACTGGACCGACGCCCAGACAGATCCAATCGCCTCCAGGATCTCGCCGGCACCTTGGACGTCGAGCACGCTCTTGAACTGACCGGCAAATGACGAATGCGTGCCGTCTTCCAGGTTGGCCGAGGACCGGACGGCATAGCGCCGGTTGGGGTCCAGCTCAGCCGCAAGCTCGGCCCTCAAGAGGTCCAGAACCTGTCTGTCACCGTGGGCATAGGCATCATAGCTATCCCAGGTGCAGACGTAGGTCGCCGGCGTTGGGAAACCCTTCTTGGCCAGGAATCGCAGATTCTCAGCCTTGTGGCCGATTCTCCGCGGCTCATGAATATCTTGTAATCTTGTCAGGCATCTTTTAGGCATACGAGAAATAGCCTTGGAACTACTGCGGCGCGCCCCAGAGAAATCCGCACGCACACAGGTGCAGGTGGAAGGGAGGTGTGGGTTGATCGCTGGGGGGCTCTTTGGTACGACTAACGATGAGCCACAAGGATCCCCGTCATGTGGTAGCAGACGTGGGTCGATATTCAGTTATCATCGTCACGCCACTCAGCCAGTACCTCGCCCCACACCGCCGTAGCGGACGTGGAGCTTCTCCGGGCCGAGATGGCTCATCAGTTTTTTCGGTGGGGCGGCGTCCCCTCGGTCCCATACTGGCGACCGAGGGGCAGAGCCTGCCCGTCGCTCAATACCGCCTAGACAGGCGCCAGGGTCCCCGCAAAGATCTGCCAAGCCAGTGCAGTCTTGGCCAACAGGCTGAGCACGATGTACATGCGCTCGCCAAACAGGTAGTTCTTCCACGGACCGATCTTCTTGTACTGGAGGAACATGTTCAGGGCAAAGATGTTGAAGAAGACGAACAGGGTGGGCACAATCGCGTACACAAAGTCCGGTGGCTTGGGCCCCTCGCCAGACAGTGGCACGTAAAAGTACAAGCCGATGACGATCCAGGGTACAATGCCCGCAAAGCAGCCGTAGATAAATGACGTCCAATCTGTCTTGGCGGTCGTCTGGTTGTGCAATTCCATCATGACCCCAAACAAGTTCATGGCAGCGTTGATGGCAAAGAGCCCGATCAGGGCGCCCAGATCCCAAACCCCGACCAGCAGGCCGATGAGCACGATCATCAGCGAAGAGCTGAGCGCATACTCGTAGAAGCGAGCCGGGTTCATGCCCTTCTTGAGCTTCTCGACGTACCAACGGTAGCCAAAGGTCGATAGGGCAAAGTGGGCCACCGCCGACAGCAGCAAAAAGACCGCCACGGCCGGACCAAAGAGCACCTCATAGAGCAGCTTGGGTTCCGGCCTCAGGGTCATCAGCGTCGTGTCAAAGTTCAAGAAGTTGGTGTAAATGGGATACGTTGTGTCGTTGCTCAGGACGATCATGAGTATGCCCTGAATCAGGTGGAGAACCCCCATGACCGCGTTAAAGATACGCAGGCCGCGGAAGGTTTTCTCCGGGGCTTGCACCACAGTTCCAGATCCTGCAGCTTGTTCCGACATCTCATCCTCCTTGTGTTGCTCTGCCTTAAAATAGACCTGCCATCTGCCCTAAAACGGAGAGAATCCACTTGAGCCCGAATTGCCGCATTATATCACAGGTGCCCGGACTCGTCCACTCCACGTTCGAGCCGATTGAGTGTATGGGTCTGTCGCAACTGCCTGGATGGCCGATCAGCAACCTCCGTAATCACCAGGTCATCCATGAAAAGTTCCGCCTCTCAGAGCAGATTGACACAGCCTCTCATTGCGAGACCTCGCCCGCCTTTGGCGAGGTCCAACCTCTCGCTCGCGAGAGGCGCAATCTCCACCTATGAAAGCCGGGAGATCGCGCCTCCACTAATGACGTTACGGTGGGTTCCTACGCAGTAGCGAATGAGGTTGGCGCCAGGCCATGCGCGGGACGTCAGGTTCATCGATGTCATATCTGGGCAAAAGGCTCTTCTGCATGCAGTCCGCGGGCCGCCGCTCTGTCCGAGGGAGCCATAGGGCTGCGGCCGGTCATTCACGCCAGGGTCCTGGCCTCCTGAATGGCTCGTAAGGCCGCCAATAG
>JASFLR010000281.1:0-5178 GCA_050117995.1 Anaerolineae bacterium | reverse complement strand
GACGCCTGGGTGGACGGCACCCTGCCCTTCTCCTCACCCGAGGTCAAGAATGCCATCGAGACCTGGAGCAACATCTGGTTCAACGATGACTATGTCTACGGCGGCAGGGACAACATCGTCTCCACCTACTTTGGCGACGCCCCGCTGCCCATGTTCGAGGATCCGCCCAAGTGCTGGCTCCACAAGCAGGGCAACTTCATCACCGGCTTCTTCCCCGAAGGCGCTGTGGCTGGCGTAGACTATGACTTCTTCTACCTGCCTGGCGTGGACCCGGAATACGGCAAGCCCTTCCTCGTCGCCGGCGATATCATGTCCATGTTCAACGACCGACCCGAGGTCCGGGCGCTGATGGAGTACTTTACTCTGCCGAACTCGGCCTCTGGCTGGCTGGAGAATGGTGGCGCGCTGGCCGCCCACCTGACCGCAACGCCTGACCTGTATGGTCAGGACATGGAGCGCGGCATTGCCGAGCTGGTTGCCGAAGCCACCAGCTTCCGCTTTGACGGCTCGGACCTGATGCCCGCCGAGGTTGGCTCTGGCTCCTTCTGGACCGGTATGGTGGACTATGTCAGCGGCACCGCCGACCTGGACACCGTCCTGGCCGAGATCGACGCCTCCTGGCCTGAATAGTGAATCGTTAGTGTAGACTGCCGGCCCTCGATCGCGATCGGGGGCTGGCAGTCTTGCCCAGAAAGGAGTTGGTCCATGGCACAATTCGGTTCCGTCGAAAGAAAAGGGGGTAGCAGAGTCGCCGAACTAGTGGGTTGGGTGGGGCGGCTGGTACTCGCTGTTGCCATCCCCCTGATCGCCTTTGCGGTGATCTACTACGGCTTCATCTGGCTTCGCGACAGCAACGCGCCCAAGTGGCTGACGGTGATTGTGGCCATTATCTGGGGTGTGGGCGGCGTGGCCCTGCTCTACTGGGTGTTCAACCGCATCGTGGAGCAACTGCCTGACCAGTGGACAGAGCGGCTGCAGCCCTATGTCTTTGTCGGGCCGGCAATGGCCATCCTGATCTGGTATCTGGCCCTGCCGTCAGCCCGTACCTTCTACCTGAGCCTTTTTGGGCGCGATGGGTATCCGAAGGATATGGGCTTTTTCCAGACGTTCGCCAGCGATGCTTTCGTGGGTTTTCAGAACTATGTGGCCGTCTTTTCTGAGCGGCTGCTGACAGAAGCCCTGCGCAACAACGTGCTGTGGATTGTGTTTGGCAGCACCCTGTCCGTGGCTCTGGGTCTGTTGGTGGCGACGCTGGCTGACCGGAGCAAGTTTGAGCGCGTGGCGAAATCGCTGATCTTCCTACCGATGGCCATCTCGTTCGTCGGCGCCGGCGTGATCTGGAACTTTATGTACGACATCCGGCCCCCTGGCGAGGCACAGATTGGCCTGCTGAACGCAATCCTGACCGCCGTCGGCGGAAGCCCTGTGGCCTGGGACAAATGGACGGAGATCCAACCCTGGAACAATCTCTTCCTGATCATCATTGTCGTCTGGCTGCAAGCAGGCTATGCCATGGTGCTCTTTTCGGCGGCTTTGAAGGGCATCCCAGAGGAGATACAAGAAGCCGCACGCGTGGACGGCGCCACTGAGATCCAGGTATTTTTCAGGATCATGATCCCATACATCATGGGTACGATCATCACCGTGTGGACGACGGTAGTCATCTTCACCCTGAAGATATTCGACGTAGTGTGGGTGATGACGGGCGGACAGTTCGGCACCCACGTCATCGCCACCCAATTCTACCGCCAGTCGTTCACAGCCCGCAACTCGGGGTACGGTAGCGCCATTGCCATCGTCCTGCTCGTCACGGTCATCCCGGTAATGATCTACAACCTGCGGCAGTTCAGACAACAGGAGGCGTTCTAAGATGAAAAAGAAAAGAAGCTGGACCGGTCCCCTGTTGATCAATGGTGCCCTCCTACTGCTGGTGATCGTATGGAGCGTGCCCACCATCGGACTGCTGGTCTCCTCCTTCCGTACCCGGTTTGACATCGGGACCTCAGGATGGTGGAATATCCTCCCCCACCGGGAATGGGAGACCGTTAGCACGCTGGATCCCAAGGAGCTTGGCCTGGATCCGGATGGGGTTATGGAGGTAGAAGGTGCCACCGGCACATTCGACGAGTTGCGCGATGGTGTCGAGTCGCCCGACGGCAAGAGCCGCGTGACCTGGGTAGGCAACAAGCGGTTGGGCCGCATCGAAGTCCAGGATCGGGTATGGACTGTCACTTGGGATTTCACCTTGGACAACTACAAACAGGTTCTGCTGGGGGCTGGCGTCGAGATCACGAATCCTGACGGCTCGGTGGAGACGGCACCTGGGCAGGACATGTCACAGGCCTTTCTAAATAGTGTGGCGGTGGCGATCCCTTCGACGGTCATCCCCATCCTGATCGCGGCCTTTGCCGCCTACGGATTCGCCTGGATGTCGTTCCCGGGCCGGCGCCTGATGTTCATCCTGGTGGTGGGGTTGCTGGTCGTACCTCTACAGATCGCGCTGGTGCCGATCTTGCGCGACTATAACTCCCTCGGCCTTAACGGCACCTTCCTGGCTGTCTGGCTGGCCCATACCGGTTTCGGCCTGGCGCTGGCAACGTACCTGTTATTCAACTACATCAGTACCCTGCCGCGTGAAACGCTCGAGTCAGCCTTCATCGATGGCGCCTCACACTTTACGGTTTTCACGCGCCTAGTGCTGCCGCTATCGGTCCCGGCGCTGGCGTCGTTTGCCATCTTCCAGTTCCTGTGGGTGTGGAATGACTACCTGGTAGCCCTTACCTTCCTTGGGGTGGATCCCACATACAAGGTACTCACCCAGCGACTGGCAGACCTTACCGGCACGTTCGGGAATGCCTGGCACCTTCTGACGGCTGGCGCTTTCGTGACGATGATCCTGCCGCTGGTGGTGTTCTTTGCCCTGCAGCGGTACTTTGTCCGGGGCCTGATGGCCGGCTCGGTGAAGGGCTAGACCGAGGCAAAAGCCACGCCCCTCCGATAGACCAGACTTCCGGAGTCGTGTGACGCTGTCGCTCACGGCTCTGGAAGTCTGTTGTGATGGAGCCATGTCCGATCAGAGACGAGGTATTCTCACATTTGACTGGGCGCTCGTATTCGCCTGGCTGATGGCCACCACATCTGGCTGGCTGTTCGGCTGGCTGCTACTGCCGGAGGTCGCACCTGTGACACCTGGCGTGGGCGCAGGCATCATGCAGTCGGTGGTGCTCGTCGGCCGCATCCCCAAGGCCTGGCGATGGATGCTGGCGACGGCCATTGGCTGGCTGGCCGGCAGGCTCATCATGATTCCCATATCGCCCGCCGGGATAGGTCTTCTGTCAGGGGTGGTGATAGGCGCGACCACAGGGGCAGCTCAATGGTTCTTGCTCCGCGACAGGGTCAACTGGGCAGGCTGGTGGATCGCCATCAGCGTATTGGCCTGGGCAGCGGGCATCAGCCTGGCGCCGCCCGTCAACCTGGCAGCCTTGCCGCCGATCGTGCTATCGGGGATTATGCCCTCGGTGCTGACGGGGATCACGCTGGCGCTGCTGCTGCAAGCGCCGAAACCGGCGGTTGAGGAAGAGATAGATACGAAATAGGATCCGCGGATCTTGCTGTTTGCGGACGATGTTGTCCGCCGGACAGGACTGTCCGCAAGATGGTACCAGGAGGGGCCGTGCAGGAAATCACATACGTACCGGTGGAGGTTATCCACCAATTCATGGTGGACGTGTTCACCGGGCTGGGCGCACCCCTCGACGATGCGCGCATCTGTGCCGAGGTACTGATCACCTCGGACCTGCGCGGGATCGAGTCGCACGGGGTGGGCAGGCTAAAGTACTACTATGACCGGATCCAGGCAGGCGTACAGCACACGGAGACCGAGATCGAGGTCGTCAAGGAGACAGAGACGACGGCCGTGCTGGACGGGCATCACGGGATGGGGCACGTCATCGCCCACCGCGCGATGCGGATGGCGATGGACAAGGCCAGGCAGCACGGGCTGGGGGCAGTGACGGTGCGCAATGGCACCCATTATGGCATCGCCGGCTATTACCCGCTGATGGCAGCCAGGGAAGGCATGATGGGCCTGACGGTGACGAATGCACGCCCGTCCATCGTGCCCACCTTTGGCACGGAGCCGATGCTGGGCACGAACCCGATCGCTTTCGCGGCTCCGTCGGACCTGGAGCACCCCTTCTGCTTTGATGGGGCGACGTCGATCACGCAGCGAGGCAAGATCGAGGTGGCGGCGCGGGCGAACAAGCCGATGCCAGAGGGGCAGGTGGTCGACGCGCAGGGCGAGCTGCTGACCGACCCAGAGCAGATCCTGGAAGCAATGGGGAAGGGACAGGCGGGGTTGCTGCCGCTGGGCGGCGCGGGCGAGGCGCTGGGAGGCTACAAGGGCTATGATTTGGCCACCATCGTCGAGATTCTCTCAGCCTCGCTGAGCGGCGGAGCCTTTATGAAGGACCTGCTGGGCTTTGCGCCGGACGGCTCGCGGCGCCCGTACATGCTGGGCCATTTCTTCCTGGCGATCGACATAGAGCATTTTGTGCCGCTGGAGGTCTCGAAGCAGATCACAGGCGGAATCCTGCAGGCGTTGCAGGCTTCGCGCAAGGCCCCCGGGCAGGATCGGATCTATGTGGCTGGCGAGAAAGAGTGGGAGAAGCAAACGCTAATCCGCGAGCAAGGCGTGCCGGTGAACGTGAATCTGCGACAGGAGTTGCAGGTGATGCGGGACGAGCTAGGGATCGAAGGATACGAGGAGTACTTCTGAGTTGGATCAGACCGAGCAGTCCAAGATCGCCACTGTGACACCCGAAGATGATCAAGGCAAGACCGAAATCGTCACGCATCGAGAGCCAAGCTGTTGCCGCGCTGCGTTCGTAGTCGGGGTGTGACGACACCCCGACGCCTCCGTCCGGGGCCGTAGCGGCCCCGGAACCCACGAACTCGGGCGCCTGCAGATGCGACACTAGCCGGGGCACCGGAGCAAGGCTTTAATGACGGCATATGGGGACTCGGCGGATGAGAGAGTATTAAGCGAGGTAACCCATGGAAAATGACCAGAGGGGATGGGGGTCCAGACTGAGCTCGCTGTTGCGGCAGGGCGCAAGGGAGATACTGACCACGGTCCTGCCTGCGCTGCTGCTGGCGCTGCTGGTGAACATGTTTGTG
>JASFLR010000280.1:0-5179 GCA_050117995.1 Anaerolineae bacterium | reverse complement strand
ATGTTCGAATCCTCACGGGCCAGGACCCCATCCTCGGCGACGAGATAGACGTTGGAAAAGTCGACCACGGCCTCCCGTTCCGGCGTCCGCGAGATGGCAGCGATGGCGGTGTCGATCTGTCCCTGGGTAAGCGCTGGGCCGAGCCCGTCGAAGGCGTAGTCGTGGTACTCGATGGCCACGCCCAGGCGCCGGCCGATCTCGTCCATCAGGGCGATGTCAAAGCCGTCGATCTGTCCCGGGGCGACGTATGACTCGAAGGGGGGATAATCGGCGGCCGTGCCCACGACCATCTTGCCCGCCGCCTGGATACGATCCCAGGAGTCATCCGCGGCTGGTTCGGTCGCTCCGGGGGGGGCGGCGTAGGGGATGAGATCTACCACCATCTGGCCATCAGCATCCAGGATCTGCAGTTGTTCCGTCCCCAGCTCAAAGCTGCTGGCCGACTGCAGGGCTGCCAGGTAGGCCGCTTCCTGGTCCATGGCACCCTGCGGCTGCTCGCAGAACATCCTGGTTGTCGCTGCTGGACCAATAGACAGCGAGTCGCCGTCCACCGTATAGTCGGCATTGTAGGTGTTACATCCTGCGGAGCCGTTTACTCGGCCTTCAGCAAACTCGGCTGTCAGTTGTGTGCCAGCCAGCGGCGAGGCCATCCCTCCGGTTGCCACCGGATCATAGTAGGATCGTACCTGCCACTGCGTACCCAGCAGCTCGTCGCCGTCCCCTCCTGTGAGCAGGACGACTACTAGAGCCACGATGGCAATAACGGCGATGGCCGCCAGTGACCCTATCACTATCTTGGCTGTCTTGGACATGATTCTTCTCCTTTATGACATACTATCGCGAGCAGTTTCACAGGTCCCCTACACTGTCTCCTGGATGCACAGTTGATTTGCGGCGGGCCGCCCAGGTAGTGGGGATGTCGCCGCCTCCTTCCACGGACAACCGCCCCTCGAACTTGGCAAAGGTCGGATTCTGTACGATGCGGCCCGCCAACAGAGATTCGCCGATGCTGAACTTGGTCGCCTGCTCCATCAGACTGGCGGGGACCTGGGAGAGGATGGAGGCCAGGTGAGCCAGGTCGGAGTGGGAATTCATGCGCATCAGCAGCAGATTGTCGCACTGCGATAGGACGTTGCTGTGGATCTTGTTGGGGCGTTGGCTGGCCAGCAGCAGATAGAGGCCGAACTTGCGCCCTTCCCCGGCGATGCGAATCACCGCCTCGGTCGAGATGGCCTGCATGTCGTCCGCCGGTTCCTGAGGGCAGAGATTGTGGGCCTCGTCGATGACGATCAGGAGCGGCTGGCGACGGTTGCGCTGCTGCCACAAGTGGGTCAGGGTCGCGTTGGCGATCACTGACTTTTCGACCGAGGAGCCCAGCGTGCCGATGTCCAGCACCAGGCCACGCCAATCCTCCTGTCCGAGGGCATCCAGTAGCGAGGGCTCGCCAGGCGGGCACCAAACCTCCCATTGGGCAATGCCCAGGTTTTCGATGCGCAGGCCGAGCTGGCGGACCTGGGCCGTATAGTCGCCGCCAATGGCCTCACGCACCTCGTCCCAGGAATAGTTCCGGTGTCCCAGTCGTTCCACGAGTTGCCAGAAGGCGTTGAACTCCTCACGGTCCTCCAGGGGATCCAGGTCCAGAACGGTACCCTGCTCCTGGGGGCTGAGATCGCCGAAGCGGAGGCGCAGAGGGTGCTCGCCACGGGCGGCCAGGGCCGCTGGTCGGAAGATCCTCAAGCCAGAGGCGGCTTGCTGGTAGCGTGCCGCCAGTTCGGCGTAGGCTTCGGTCGACAGGGGACTGGTGTGGAACCGGTTCACCTCGTCCAGTGGGCGCACTCGATCGAACCGGACAAAATCGGAGTTGGGATCGATGATGACCATGCGCAGGTCGGTCTCCAGCAGCAACCGCTCCAGGACGATGCCTAATGAGAAGGTCTTGCCTGAACCCGACTGGCCACATAGGAACGTGTGCCGGTTCAATCCGCCCGCATCCAGCGCCACCGGGACGTGCCCATCCACATACAGAGCATGGCCGATGAGCAGGGACGCTCGCTTGCGCGCCGGATCGGCCATATAGCGATCCACCAGGGCCGTGTCGGCCGGCGTGATAGTCGCTTTCTGAAAGGTATCGACGTTCGACGTCGCCACTAGCTCATCACCGGCCACCTGGCCCAACAGCACGCCACTGCCCTCCAACGCCCGGATCCGCAGCCGGGACCTGGTGCCGCTGACGGCCACCCACTCAGGGACGATGCCCTTTTCTTTCTCGTCGAAGCCAAGAGAGATCTCGGCGCCATCCCGCTGCACGAGCTCTTTGGTAATGATCTGCCCCAGGTATTCGCGACCGTTCCCGGCTTTCAGTTGGACAAAGGACCCCACCGGGATCGACAGCGACAGGGGCGCTTCGAAGCCAAAGGTGCGGCCGTCGGTCGAGTAGGCAACCTGGGCCACGTTACGCATGGCCCGGTCTTCCAGGTAGTCCTGGATGGCTCGCAGATCACCGCTCCTGGCTTCAAGACCTTCAACGTCTACCGGTACGTCGTTCCTTGCCTCGTCTTTCATTCGATCGTTCCTTTCTCATTTCCCCCTCCGGCCGTGGCAGCGCTTGACGGTCTTGCCGCTGCCGCAGGGACAGGGATCGTTGGGTCCAGCCTCCGCCAGCGTTTGGGCTAGCCGGGCGTCCGCGGCCGCGTACCAGTCCACGATCTCCGAGGGGGCCCGGTCTCGCCGCAGCAGATCGGCCATGATGCGCATCGGCCGGTCGACGTGGTGAAAAAAGAGTTTGTAGCCGGCGCACAGGTAGTTTAGCCCCTCTTCGCCCGAACCGACGTGGTCAGCTGGGGTTTGGATGAACCGGTTGCGCGGGCAGCCGCCGTGACAGGCAAAGCGCACCTCGCAGTCGCGGCAGTAGCGGGGCAGGCTATCCCGCTTGTCGAGCCCGAACTTGCGCTGGTGGTCCGAAGCGACCAACTCGATCATTGGCGTCTCCAGAATATTCCCCAGCAAATAGTCAGGCTCTACAAAGTGGTCGCACGAGTAGAGGTCGCCGTTGTGCTCCAGGGCGAGGGCAGTGCCGCAGGTAGGCGCAAAGATGCACAGTTGGTGCTGCCCCACGTAACTGCCCAGGGTCACGTCGAATATCTGGACGTACACCTCGCCCACATCGCGCCGGACCCATTCCTCAAACACACCGATCAGGAAGGCGCCGTATTGCTTGGGCTTGACCGAACGACGCGTCACCATGCGCCCTTCTTGGGTGTACAATGGCCGCTCGCCGCCGGGACGTTGGCTCCAACCCTGGTTGGCCTGCGGCAGCGTTTCAGGTGTGGCCCGCTCGACGATGGGTATGAACTGGATGAAGAGCGGCGCGTTGGGTGCCGCTTTGGCCCCCAACTCGTCCCGGAAGAAACGATAGACCTCCACAGGGTAATCGGCGTTGGCGGCGTGCACGGTGCACAGGATGTTGACGTCCACCTCGTGCCGGCTCAGCACCTTCCAGCCATCCATCACCCGGTCGAAACTGCCGGCCCCACCCTTGTCCACCCGGTACGCGTCGTGCAGTGCCTGTGGACCGTCGATGCTCAGGCCGACTAGAAAGTTGTGCTCCTTGAAAAAGGCGGCCCAGGCATCATCCAGCCGGGTGCCGTTGGTCTGGATGGTGTAGGTAACGGTCTGGCCCGGCTTTTTGTGCTTTTCCACCAGATCCACCGATCGCTGAAAGAACTCGAGCCCCATCAGCGTCGGCTCGCCGCCCTGCCAGGAGAAGGTGACCCCTGTACCGGGCGGAGCGAATGTATCAGCGGTCTGGTGAGCGGCGAGCATCTGCTGGATGTAAGCTTCCAGCACCTCGTCTGTCATGCGAAAGCGGCTGCCGGGATAGAGCTCCTCCTTGCTCAGGAAAAAGCAGTACTGGCAGTTCAGGTTACAGATAGCGCCGGTCGGTTTTGCCAGCAGATGGAAAGCTGGTGGTACGTGATTCGCTAGGGCTGGCATCTACGTTCCCTTCCTACCCGGTCACAGTGGACCGGTCGCCCGCTGTGCCCGCAGCGGGCGCTGCGTCCGCATCCTTGCTGCGCAGGTTCAAGACCAGGATATAGATACTGACGATCAATACCCAACCGGGAAAGACCAGGCTGACCCACATACTGAGGCCGATGCTCAGCAGCAAGAAGAGCGCCAGCGCATAGGTCAGAAAAGCCAGCCCGCGATGGAGGATGCGGGTACGAACCGAGATGGTGCCCAGCGAGATCATGAACACGCCCGCCATGCGTGTCGCATAGACGTTGGTGATGCGGTACATTACGGCCCGGCTGTACGCATAGACCCCACTGGCGATCAAGTTGTCCGACTCAAAGGCGTAACTGGTCAGCAGTCCACCGGCCATGGCCGCTGCCGCAAAGGTCATAGCCAGGTACAGCAGGCCGCTGCCCAGAAACACAGTAGAAAAGAAACGGTCCTCCAACTGCCCCATGCGGTCGCGCACCACGCCGATGAACCACAGGAAAGCAATGCCGGCGATGGGCACCAGGCTCAGAGCCAGGGCCACCGTGTTTGACTGTTCTTCCAACCAGATGCCACCGTCGACGGGGTCGGGGGGAAGGGACAGCCGGATAAGCACATTGGCCGTGATGAGCAGCACGCCAAAGAGAATGCCGGCGCCGGCCGCTGTGCGTGGCGTCTTGAGTCGTCGATCGGTCAGGGTACGTACCTCTTGGCTCATCATCAGCCTCCGACGTCCCCCCGTTCTCGGCTTCAGACAGCCGAGAACAGGGGGTACCGCCTACCCCAGTCCTACTACCAGTCCAGCCGCGTTTCGTACGATTCGACGACAAAAGTCCGCGTGGTCGCGAGTTGCACCGCGACGCCTGCCGCCGCCAGGAGCAGGAAAAAGACAGCCCACAGCGGCGAGTCGTTCAGAGCCAGGCGGATCGGGTTCTCAAAGAAGCGGGCCAGCGTCATGCCGATGTAGCCGAACATCAACGTGATGACGATCATGCCTGCGCCGCCGATGGCGGTAGCGGCAACGATCACGTACTTTTGGATGCTGAAGTAAAAGGTCACCACCACGGCTACGATGCCGACGGCAATGCCCACCAGCCAGACCAGCCAGTTCCAGTCCAGGCCGATGAGGTTCATAAAGCCGGCGCCCAGGGCGTACCCCACCGAGCCGGCCATCATC
>JASFLR010000279.1:0-5189 GCA_050117995.1 Anaerolineae bacterium | reverse complement strand
CCGCCATCCTCCCATACCCATGCCCTCTCGATCGTGGACTTGATGGGATCAAAGCAGAGATCCCACATGACCATGATGAGACTGGCGATGGCGGGAACGAGGCACAGGCTCTTCCCTTCGATGCTTGTGCCCAGCTCCCCGAGGAAGATGGTGCCCAGAGTCCAGGCCAGATAGCCAGCCACGAAATAGGCAGCCGACACGGCCAGCGGTACAGCGCCGATCCTTGCTCCGAGCAGGTCCGTGTAGTAGTAATTGCCGAAGGGAGACCCGGTCGCTATTCCAACTGATTCAATGGACCAGGATACGAGGAATGTGATCCCAAAGAATATGAACAGGTTGTCCCAGCCATAGCGCCTGCTGCCATGTACCAAGACGAAAGCAAGCCAGACCAGGCTCTGAGTGTAGTAGACCGCCTCCGCAGCATCACCGGACAGCTCAACTGGATCGAGCAATGCCAGAGCCCAATAGACAGCCACCAAAACCATCAACGGTAGGTTCTGCCTAGTCCCTGCAAGAGAGCCAGTCTTCAGGTTAGCAAACATCTTGCGCATCTCTCCACTTCGGCGGGCCTGAACAGGTCGCTGGGCGCCGGATTGCACTCTGCGACCTCACTCCCCCACGATTGTAGCGCAAAGCGATCGGGGCGACAAGTCCACGTAGTCCCCACGGTCCGCAACCGCCCAATCAGCTAGAGGCTGGGACAGGCCCTACCGTTCTTCTGCACCCACAAGCGTTGCACCTTGTTCACAAAGTCGATCGTCCTCTGTTCACCAGGGCGCAGGATCTCCACGCAGTCTGCGTTTAGAACGGTTGTGTAGCAGACGGACAGCGGACCCATTGCGAGGGGAAGGGAGCTACCGCAATGAGTGACATCCCAAACGATGACCAGCCTGGCTTCGTGGCAGAGAAGCCGGAGCATTGCTTGGCTCCTCTTCGTCTCTCCCCTAGTGTCAATCCTGACATTTCGGTACTCTCTGTTCAGTTTGGTACGGAAAGGTCGCAAGCAACGGCGGACTGCCATGGACCAGACCAGGTGAGGGACATTGCGGCAGCCGTACAGGCAGCACTCCTTTGCACTCCCAAGCGGGGGCCAAGCTTACCGACGCCTCAAGAAACTCTTGAGGCCACGCGGCTCTTGGCGATCATATTCCAGCAGCCGCCCCGATAGCCAAAAAGTACCGCTCACCAGATTTCCTTCGACAGGTACCTCGTCTAGCATGTTCGAGGCAAAGACCACATCATAGGCTCCTCCGAACGTCTCGACCAATACCCAGATGAAGGTCTCCAACGAAAGCCTGTTTACCCTTCTTTCAGCATCGAGGACGTGACCAGAAAACATGGCGCGAGCCTCAAGAGATGTCGTCCTTCGTTCCTCATCGGGAAACAATCCCAGCGGGAAGAATGATTGAGCAGCTATCTTGTGTTCCCCTGATTGTGAAACCAGGAATGATTCTGCAGAGTCGTAGACGGCGATTTCCTCTGCAAATGCCGAGATGCTCGCAGTGGCCAAACTGGGCAACTGGACGTCCGAGTATACCGCGAAATCCGGTGCATCGAAGACAAAGGGATAGATTCCGCTCTCTGGATCTTCCAAGGAAGGCTCGGCCCACGCTCTGAAAGCGCCTTCAAGCGCGTTGTCGTCCGGTCTCTTTACTCTGGCGGCAAGGCCAATCTTTGTCTGGGACGTGCCGGAGAAATGGGGAGACCCGCCAATGAACCTGTTTCTGCGATCTCCTTGCAGCCATAGTTCGGCGCCAGACTCGCCGGACCACCTGAAATAGGTCCCTTTAGGCGTAGAAACGACTTCCGAGTCTTCTTCAGCCCGCTTCATGAGATTCAAGAGATGATCTTCCGATTTGATCCGGAATCCTATTGGCGAGAAATGATCTATCATTAGGGGGCTCCTACGTGGTTTCTGGCTGTTCGTCTCATAGACTGGATGTCCTTACGCCTAGCTCTGCCTTCTCAACCTTTACTGGATCGCGGGCCATCCAAGTCGCCGCGACCAACTTCGCGGCTTCAAGGGCGCCTGACACTATTACCTCTGTCTTCTCGGCCGGTATTGGATGGCCTCCGCCAGATGCGCTGTCTCGATGGTGTCACTGCCCGCCAAGTCGGCAATCGTCCGTGCCAGTTTGAGGATGCGGTGGTAGGCCCGGGCGCTCATGTGCAACTGCTGCATCGCTGCCCGCAGCAGGCTCTTGCCCGCCTCGTCCACCTTGCAGAACTCCCGCACCTCCGCCGGTCCCATGTCCGCGTTCGACATCAGTTTCGTGCCCTCAAAGCGGCGCCGCTGCACCGCCCGCGCCGCCTCCACCCGAGCCTGGATCACGGAAGAAGGCTCGCCCAGCCGCTCGTCCGATAGCTTTTCGTATTCTACCCGGGGCACGTCGATGTGGATGTCGATGCGGTCCAACAAGGGGCCCGAGATGCGCTTCTGGTAGCGGCTGACCATCGAATTCGAACAGGTACACTCCTTCACCGGATCGCCGTACCAGCCGCAGGGGCAGGGGTTCATAGCGCCGATCAACATGAAATTCGACGGAAAAGTCAGCGTCCCGGCGCTGCGGGCGATGGTGAGCTGCTTGTCCTCCATCGGCTGGCGCAACATCTCCAGCAGGCGCGTCCCAAACTCGGGCAGCTCGTCCAAAAAGAGCACCCCCCGGTGCGCCAGCGAGATCTCACCCGGACCGGGCACCTTGCCACCGCCCACCAGGCCCGCGAAACTGATGGTGTGGTGCGGCGCGCGATAGGGACGATGGCGGATCAGCGGGGTATCGGGCGGCAACATGCCCGAGATGCTATAGATCTTGGTCACCGTCAGCGACTCTTCGAAGGTCATGCGTGGCAGAATCGACGGCACGCCCCGAGCCAGCAGCGTCTTCCCTGACCCTGGAGGCCCATCCATCAGCACATTGTGAGAGCCAGCCGCCGCTACCTCCAGCGCCCGCTTCACGTGCTCCTGCCCCTTCACATCGCGAAAGTCGACCGGATAGATGGGCACGTCATCTTCGCCCGACGGGGGTGCGTAGGGCGGGATCGGCGCATATCCATGGAGATGGCCCACTAGGCTTGCCAGGCTGGCTACTGGCACCACCTCCAGCCCCTGCACCAGCGCCGCCTCAGCTGCGTTCGACTCTGGCACGTATAGCTCGGAGATGCCCCGCTCCTTGGCAGCAACCGCCATCGGCAGCACGCCCGTCACGCCGCGCACCTCCCCATCCAGCGAGAGCTCTCCCACAAGGCCAGCAGAGGACAGATCAGCGCCCACCTGCTCCGAGGCCAGCAGAATACCCACGGCAATGGGCAGGTCGTAGGCCGGACCCGCTTTGCGCAGGTCAGCAGGGGCCAAATTTACCGTCAGTCTGGCACGGGGATGGACCAGGCCCGAGTTCACGAGAGCAGCCCTCACACGCTCGCTCGACTCGCGCACCGCAGCGTCGGGCAAGCCTACAATAACCTGCGAAGGCAGCCCGCGGCTGATGTCGACCTCTACATCGACGAGGGTACTCTCCAGACCGATCAAGGCGAAACTGGTAACCTTGGCTAGCATGCGTCACTCCGCCGTGGAATTCGAGGTGTAAGGTCCAGTGCCCGCCACTGGCATGGTGCGCCCAAGCCCCGAACCGCGAATATTATACTTGACATGGCAGAAAATGTCCAACGGTGCCGGCTTTTCCCAGACGCCGTGCGCTCGCCGCCGTGCCAGACTTGACAAGATCCCCCTTGCTGCGTATACTATATTCAGTTATCTGAATATTCAAAAGAAGGCATACAATCATGACCACTGTAGACGGTTACGAGAAACAGGCTCAACTTTTCCAGGCGCTATCGCACCCTGTGCGCTTGCGCATCCTGGACATCCTGGCGCCGCAGGAGGCATGCGTCTGCCACCTGACTGCCATCCTCGACCAGCGCCAGCCGTACGTGTCGCAGCAACTGGCTACCCTGCGAGATGCCGGCCTGGTGACTGACCGTCGTGAGGGGACGCTGATCTACTACCGCCTGGCTAACGAGCATTTGGTCAAGCTCCTCAGCGAAGGGAGGGCCGTGGTCGAGGACCTGGAAGAGGACAGGCTGGACTTCACGGCCGTACCGGAGGGGGCGCTGGACAACTGCCCCTGCCCGCGCTGCCAGAGCTGAATTCTGTTTCGGACTGAACACCCATCTTGCCGGAGCCTGGCAAAGCAGCAGGTGTCGGTGAACGCCGCTGAGGGCAAGACGGGATCCAATGGAGGATAGTGTGGCAATTGGTGAGTATATCATTAGCATGTTGCAATCTGGCGTGGCTAGCCTGGCCTCGTACATGGCGGCCCACGTTCTGCTCTGCCTGGTACCGGCCTTTTTCATCGCCGGGGCCATGACAGCCCTGATTCCCAAGGAGGCCATTACGCGCTACCTGGGAAGAAGCGCGCCCAGGTGGGTCTCCTATCCTATGGCTGCCCTGGGTGGATTCGTACTGGCCGTCTGCTCCTGCACCATCCTGCCCCTTTTCGCAAGTATCTACAAACAGGGAGCCGGACTGGGCCCAGCCATCACCTTCCTGTTCGTCGGTCCGGCCATCAATATCCTTGCCGTCTCTTACACCGGCGTGGCCATCGGCATGGACATCGCCGTTGCCCGCATCATCCTCTCGGCGGTGTTTGGCATCGGCATCGGCCTCATCATGGCCTTCTTGTACCGCCGCGATGACCAAGACCACGCGCAAGCCACCACCGGTAGCGGGGCATTCGCTGCCACGGCTACTCTCAAACCGGCGGTCGCGATATTTCTGCTCCTCCTGCTGGCAGTATTGATCGTCGGCACGCTCAAGGTGGACTTGTTCACCAACACCTACAGCACGGTTACCCTGCCTTTCAATGGGGCCACCGGCTGGCAGGATGCCCTTGACAAGCTCGTGCCCTACGACGCCAGCCAGGGTCAGGAGGGCGTGTCAGTCCAGGGTGTGCTGCTCATCGCCCTGCTGGGGCTGATTGGCGTCACCGCCTGGTTCGGGCTGAACAATATCGACGAGGGGTTCAATGGTTCGTCGTGGGCGGCGCTGGGACTCATCGCCCTCACCCTGCTAGTAGCTGCCTTGCAGGTCACCCCTGTGCCAGACGGTTTGCTGATCGGCTTTACCGGACGCTTTATCGGAGAATTCGTGGTCATCGCCGCCGTATTGCTCGTTGCCTGGAAGGGACTGGACG